>CAUQPA010000089.1:0-10762 GCA_963519325.1 uncultured Pseudomonas sp.
CGCTCAATCAGGTACTGGTAGCCCTCACGCGGCGCCTGCAGGGCGTGGCCGGGGATGCCCTGGTGCTGCAGGCCCTGCAGGGCGAAGATCCCGCCGCGCGGACGGCGGCGGAAACCCAGTTGCGCGAGCGACTGGGCGTGGTCGACGTGCTGGTGGTGCCGGCGGGCATGCGCCAGATCGAGGACGATCGCCCCGGCCCACTCAACTATGCCGTGCTCGACCTGCTCAAGCGCCTGGAAAGCGGCCAGCGCACCCCGCCCGAGGCCTATCGGCTGGGGGATCGCTGGCTGGTCTACAGCGCCCAGCCCATTCGCCGCGGCGATCAGCTGCTGGGCAGCGCCGTGCTGGTGGAAGAACTCTCCGCCGTGCTGCAGAACTGGACGCCGCCGCCGGCCAACGTCGGGCAGTGGCGCCTGCTGCAGCAATTCCCCGGTGGCGGTAGCCAGGTACTGGCCAGTGGCGGTAACCCCGGCGATCCCGCCCTGGCGCGCCGCCTGGGCACCGGCAGTCCGCTCTGGACCCTGGAGTTGGCACCTGCGGCCACCGCCGGGGCGGAGACGCCCCTGGGCGTCCCGCTGGTCGCGCTGCTGCTGGTCTTGTTCGGCCTGCTGGCGGGTTTCTGGCTGTTTTCCCGGGAGCTGTCACGACGGCTCCGTGACGACGTCCGCACTCTGGTGGCCTATGCCGAGGAACTTGAATCCAATCGGATAGCCAAAAGCCCGGCCTTACGCCTGACGCTAATGGAACCCCTGGCCAAGGCGACGGCCCGATTGGCCAGCCAATCGGCCGGGTCGTCGCCGGACCTCTATGCCACGGCCCCCAGTGATGCCGTGGCCAAGACCCTGGCGGAGTTTGCCGACAGAGGCCGCCCTACCCAGAGCGAGCCGCTGTTCCAGACCACCGACATCCTCGATATCAGTATCCTCGACGAAGACCAGGATCTCCTGGGATTGGAGAAACCCCCGATGAGCACTACCCCGCAAGCCCCCCAACTCAACGCCAGCATCTTCCGCGCCTACGACATCCGTGGCGTGGTCGGTGACTCCCTGACCGCCGAAGCCGCCTACTGGATCGGGCGCGCCATCGGCTCGGAGAGCCTGGCACGTGGCGAGCCCAACGTGGCCGTCGGCCGTGACGGCCGGCTGTCCGGCCCGGAGCTGGTCGCCCAACTGATCAAGGGCGTGGCCGACAGCGGCGCCAATGTCAGCGACGTCGGCATGGTGCCGACCCCGGTGCTCTACTACGCCGCCAACGTGCTCGAAGGCAAGTCCGGCGTCATGCTGACCGGCAGCCACAACCCGCCGGACTACAACGGCTTCAAGATCGTCATCGCCGGCGAGACCCTGGCCAACGAATCCATCCAGCGCCTGCGCCAGCGCATCGAGACCGGTGACGTGGCCAGCGGCCAGGGCCAGATCCAGCAGGTCGATGTGCTCAAGAGCTACGCCGACTACATCCGCAACGACGTGGTGCTGGCCAAGAAACTCAAGGTGGTGGTGGACGCCGGCAACGGCGTGGCCGCGGTCAACGCGCCCCAGCTGATCGAGTCCCTGGGCTGCGAGGTCATCCCGCTGTTCTGCGAGGTGGACGGCAACTTCCCCAACCACCATCCGGATCCGGGCAAGCCCGAGAACCTCGAAGACCTCATCGCCAAGGTCAAGGAAACCGGTGCCGACCTGGGCCTGGCCTTCGACGGCGACGGTGACCGCGTCGGCGTGGTGACCAACGAAGGCAAGATCATCTACCCCGACCAGCTGCTGATGCTGTTCGCCAAGGACGTGGTCTCGCGCAACCCGGGCGCCGACATCATCTTCGACGTCAAGTGCACCCGCCGCCTGAACAACCTCATTGCCGGCTACGGCGGTCGTCCCATCATGTGGAAGACCGGCCACTCGCTGATCAAGAAGAAGATGAAGGAAACCGGCGCCCTGCTGGCCGGCGAGATGAGCGGCCACGTGTTCTTCAAGGAGCGCTGGTTCGGTTTCGACGACGGCATCTACAGCGCCGTGCGTCTGCTGGAGATCCTCAGCCAGGAGAAGGGCAGTGCCCAACAGGTGTTCGATACCTTCCCGGTAGACATCTCCACCCCGGAGATCAATATCCAGGTGACCGAAGAGAACAAGTTCGGCATCATCGAAACCCTGCAGCGCGACGCCCAGTGGGGCGATGCCCAGATCACCACCCTGGACGGCGTCCGCGTCGATTACCAGAACGGTTGGGGCCTGGTGCGTGCGTCCAACACCACACCGGTGCTGGTGCTGCGCTTCGAGGCGGAAACCCTCGAGGAGCTGGAGCGCATCAAGACGGTGTTCCGCAAGCAGTTGCTGGCGGTGCAGCCGGATCTGAACCTGCCGTTCTGACCCCTGGTCAGCGGTAGCACAGAGGGCGCCTAGGCGCCCTCTGTCTTTTCTATGTCGACCTTGAGAGGTGAGCCATGACCCTGAGCCGCGAGGATGCCTCGCACGTCGCCGAGGTGCTGTCCGAGGCGCTGCCCTATATCCGCCGGTTCGTCGGCAAGACGCTGGTGATCAAGTACGGCGGCAACGCCATGGAGAGCGACGAGCTCAAGGCCGGCTTCGCCCGCGACATCGTGCTGATGAAGGCGGTGGGCATCAACCCGGTGGTGGTGCACGGCGGCGGCCCGCAGATCGGCGACCTGCTCAAGCGCCTGTCCATCGAAAGCCACTTCATCGATGGCATGCGCGTCACCGACGCCCAGACCATGGACGTGGTGGAGATGGTGCTGGGTGGCCAGGTCAACAAGGACATCGTCAACCTGATCAACCGCCATGGCGGCAAGGCCATCGGCCTGACCGGCAAGGACGCGGGCCTGATCCGCGCCACCAAGCTCAAGGTCAGCCGCCAGACGCCGGAAATGACCAAGCCGGAAATCATCGACATCGGCCATGTCGGCGAGGTCACCGGGGTCAACACCGACCTGATCAACATGCTGGTACGCGGCGACTTCATCCCGGTCATCGCCCCCATCGGCGTGGGTCAGGACGGCGAATCCTACAACATCAACGCCGACCTGGTGGCGGGCAAGGTGGCCGAGGCGCTCAAGGCCGAGAAGCTGATGCTGCTGACCAACATCGCCGGCCTGATGGACAAGCAGGGCCAGGTCCTCACCGGTCTGTCCACCGAGCAGGTCAATGGCCTGATCGCCGACGGCACCATCTACGGTGGCATGCTGCCGAAGATCCGTTGCGCCCTGGAAGCGGTGCAGGGCGGCGTGCAGAGCGCCCACATCATCGACGGCCGGGTACCCAACGCGGTGCTGCTGGAGATCTTCACCGACATCGGCGTGGGCACCCTGATCACCAATCGCAAGCGCTGATCCTGCCTCTCGCTAGACCGAAACGGCGCCCCAGGGCGCCGTTTTCATTGTGCCCCGGCCTCACGGCTCCCAGCTGGCCTTGGGCAGGGTCAGGCCATGCTGGCCGTCGTAGGCCGCCCGCCTGGGCGACTCCCAGCCTTCCAGCAGGCTGTCCTCGACACGGTAGATCTCCACCCCCAGCGGGCGGCAGACCCGCAGCGGGTCCTCGGCCTCGGGGCCCCACATCGCCAGCGACAGGTCGCCGCCCGGGCAGGTGGACAGGGCGCAGAGCACGTCGATCTCGGCGAAGAATTCCAGGTAGTCGCCGGGCTTGGCCGGGCAGGCCTTCATGAAGTAGAGGTCATCGTGATTCAGGCCGGTGCACTGGAAGATGTTCAGCACGTCGTGCACGTCGAATTCGGTGAGGCCATGGGGCAGCACCGCGCGGGTCAGGTTCGAGTGGCAATGGTGGTGGAAATCCTCGCCGGTGAGCATCTTGTTGACGTAGGGGTCGCAGCGGGTGCCGAGCAGGTCGTGCAGGCGGCCGCCGTGTTCGTCGATGCCGTAGCCGGCCAGGCTGTCGTCGGTGATGGTCAGCAGCGGGCGCAGGAAGGGCAGGTTCGACCAGAGCCGGTCGTAGGTGCTGACATGGGCACCCTGCAACTGGCGGGTGCGCGCGGCCCACAGCCGCTCACGCGGATCGTGGGCGTTCCACACGTTGAAATCACCGACCTGGGGGCCGTGCGGGGCGGTGACGCGGAACAGGTGGCCGGCCGGGACCTTCCAGGCGCGACCGGTGCGGATCGGGACCTCGAACCGCTCGATCAGGGTGCGGGCGTCCTGGCGTTCGCGCAGCCGGGCGTAGAAGGCCTGGTCGACCTGCAGGGCGGAACCCTGGGTAGCCTGGTAGGCGGCGGGGTAGTCCTTGTACATGGAAGATCTCCTCGGTCAGAGTGGCTTGGTTGAGCCCAGCAGGTCCAGCAGCTGGTTTTCGGAATCGTCGAGATAGCTGGCCATGGCCTCGGCGGCGTCCTGCGGCCGCCCGGCACTGAGCAGGTCGTGGATCTCCCGGTCGCGCGCTATCCAAGGCCACTGGAAGTGCGCTTCATCGGGGGCGAGGGAAAACAGCAGGCGCATCTGGGCGGCGACCGTGGCGAAGAATTCGTCGAACAGCGGACTGCGCAGCAGGCCGACGAGGTGCCGATGGAATTGCAGGCTGTGGGTGCCACAGGCGCGCCAGTCTTCGCGGGACTGGGCCAGCTCGGCGGCCTCCAGAGCGTCCAGCATGGGCCCGGACTGGGCGTCGCGCAGCGGCCGGCTGCCGCGGATGGCCTGCAGCTCCAGGGTGCGGCGCACCAGGAAGAGGTCGCGGACCTCTGCCAGGCCCAGGCGGCGCACCATCACGCCGCGGTGGCGGACATAGGTGGCCAGGCCCTCGCGATCCAGCTGGTGCAGGGCCTCGCGAATGGTGTTGCGCGAGGCGTTGTAGGCCTTGACCAGCTCGTTTTCGACCAACGGCGTGCCGGGCAGCAGGCGCCCGCCGATGATGTCTTCGCGCAGCTCCAGCAACAGCTGCGCACCCAGGGCCAGTCCGCCCGTTTCCTTGCCACTCATGGAGAGTCCTTGCCGATCCCCGGCCTGGCAGTGCCGCAGGGCGGGAGCCGTGCGGATCCTGCCCAGCGACCAGGGCGATGGTCAGATTGTTCAACAATGAATGGCAAAAGACTTAGCACGGGGCGTGCCAGCCAGCCGGGCGATTGCCCGGATCAGCTGTCCAGGCGTGCCTGGAAAGCCGTGGAGCCGTCGAGCGCGCCCTTGGGGAGCCGATTGGGACGGAGACCCGGCGCTGTGGAGGACTGCTACTCCTACCCAGGCGGGCGTCGGCAGGGCTAGGGGCTCGTATCCTGGGCGGCATCCAGCCGCTGCATGCGCAGCCGATCGGCGTCGAAGGCGGTGCTGGTGCTGCGGCGCAACTCGGCGTAGCGCTGCAGATCGGCCTGGAGCCGCAGCAGATCGGCGGCGGCGGCATCGAGGCGCGCCCGCAGGTCGTCGGTGAGCGCCTGGCCATTGCGCTGCTGTACCGCGGCCTGCTCCATCAACTGGCCCTGCAGGTGCCGCGCCGACTCCAGGTTGGCCTTCTTGATCTGCATCAGGCCATCCAGCTCCGCCAGCTTGCGCGCTTTGGCCCGGTCGACATCCTCGACGTTGCTGTAGAGCTTGCGCAGCTGGCCATCGGCGACGGCCTGTTGCCGCTCCTGTTGCTGGCGGTCGAGCTCCGCGGCGGGCAACGCCGGCGCGACCCGGCGGATCACCCGGCCCTGTTCGTTGAGCACGTCGTAGCCCTTGCCCGCGTATTCCGGCGGCACGCCCTGGCGGTCGATCACCAGTGTGCCGTTGCGATCCAGATAGCGGTACAGCTCGACGGCCTGGCCGGCCAGTGGCAGGGCGAGCAGCAGGAGGCTGGCAGCGGCGCGGCGTACGACCATGGCCGTCTCTCCTCGGCTAGATGCCGTATTGGGCGCGATAGTCCTGCACGGCCGGCAGGTAACGCTTGAGCTCGGCATCCTCGGCCAGGTATTCGAGCACCTGGTCCAGGGCCACGATGCTCAGCACCGGAATGCCGTAGTCGCGCTCGACTTCCTGGATGGCCGACAGCTCGCCGCGCCCGCGCTCCTGGCGATTGAGGGCGATGAGCACCCCGGCGGCGCTGGCGCCCTGCGCCTGGATGATCTGCATGACCTCGCGGATGGCGGTGCCGGCGGTGATGACGTCGTCGATGATCAGCGCCTTGCCGGTCAGGGGGGCGCCCACCAGCAGGCCACCTTCGCCGTGATCCTTGGCTTCCTTGCGGTTGAAGCACCAGGGCAGGTCACGGCCATGGTGCTCGGCCAGGGCCACCGCGGTGGCGGCCGCCAGGGGGATGCCCTTGTAGGCCGGGCCGAACAGCACGTCGAACGGCAGGTTGGCCGCGACCAGGGCATCGGCGTAGCAGCGCCCCAGCTCGGCCAGCGCCGAACCGCTGTTGAACAGGCCGGCATTGAAGAAATAGGGGCTGACACGACCCGATTTCAGGGTGAATTCGCCAAAACGCAGAACTCCGCGCTCGATGGCGAAACGAATGAAATTACGCTGATACGCCTGCATATAAGTCCTTGCGCGGCTTGTATTTAGCTAAACCGGTTTAGCTCGGGTATCATACATCCACGATTTTTTGGGGGCCATTTATGCGGATCATCAGCTTGAACGTCAATGGTATTCAGGACGCTGTCGAGCGGGGCCTGTTGCCCTGGCTTAAGGCGCAGAATGCCGACGTGATCTGCTTGCAGGATACCCGCGCCTCTTCCTACGACATGGACGATCCGGCCTATGCGCTGGACGGCTACATCCTCTATGCCTGCGATGCCGAAGTGCCGTCCCAGGGTGGGGTCGCGCTCT
Source organism: uncultured Pseudomonas sp. (assembly GCA_963519325.1). Taxonomy (GTDB): domain Bacteria; phylum Pseudomonadota; class Gammaproteobacteria; order Pseudomonadales; family Pseudomonadaceae; genus Chryseomonas. The sequence goes on from CAUQPA010000089.1 coordinate 6,752, forward strand.
ATACGCGGGTTCAGCCGAAGGCGGTGATCAGCGGCCTGGGCTTCGAGTCGTGCGATCGCTTCGGCCGCTACCTGCAGGCGGACTTCGACAAGGTCAGCATCGCCAGCCTGTTGCTGCCCTCGGGCAAGCGTGGCGACGAAGACCTGAACATGAAGTTCAAGTTCATGGACGACTTCACCCACTACCTGAACAAGCAGCGCCGCAAGCGTCGCGAGTACATCTACTGCGGCTCGCTGTACGTGGCGCACCAGAAGCAGGACGTGAAGAACTGGCGCGACTGCCAGCAGATCCCCGGCTTCCTCGCCCCCGAGCGGGCCTGGATGGACGAGGTGATCGGCAACATGGGCTACGTGGATGCGCTGCGCGAAGTCAGCCGCGAAGGCGACCAGTTCAGCTGGTGGCCGGACAGCGACCAGGCCGAGCACCTGAACCTGGGTTGGCGCTTCGACTACAACATCCTCACCCCGGGCCTGCGCCGCTTCGTGCGCTCGGCGCGGCTGCCGCGGCAGCCACGCTTCTCCGCGCACGCGCCGCTGATCGTCGACTACGACTGGACCCTGAGCATCTGATCCGCGCGGTATCCGGAAACAAAAAACCAGCCCGCGGGCTGGTTTTTTGTTGGGCGGCTACTTCACCAGGATCACCGGCAAGGGCACCTGGTGCACCACGCGTTGGGCCACCGAGCCGAGCAGCAGGCCGCTGAGCGAGCCCAGTCCGCGGGTGCCCATGACCAGGGTATCGACCTGCAGCTGCCGCGCCATCTCGCCGATGATCTTGGCGATGTCGCCGAAGCCGACGTGGGTCTGGGCCTCGATACCGGCTTGCTGCAGTGCCGGGCGGGCCCGCACCAGGAGGTCCTCGGCCTTGTCCCTCAGGCTGCCGCGCCACTCGCGCAGGATGCGTTCGTCGAAGGGCGCGCCGTAGATCTCCGGCTCGTTCTGGACGTTGAGCAGGTGCAATTCCAGCGTCAGACCGGCCTGCACCAGGTCGAGGACATAGCGCAGGGCATTGTCGGCGCTGGGGGAACCATCGTAGGCGACCAGGACAGTGTGCATGGGACTTCTCCACGGGCGGGGGATGTCTTCATGCTAGACCCGGGCTGTCAGAGTCGCTTGATCCCGGTCAAGCCCGCGCGCTCAATGCCCCACCCAGTTGCGCGCGCCCTTGGGAATCACCTCGGATTCGTCCAGCTTGCTGGCGAACATGCTCACCGCCTCGACGGCATCGCTGGCGCCGTCGCGGATCTGCACGATCACCGCCCCGGCCTGGTCTGCCAGCTCCACACCCTTGACCGCGCGCCCCTGGGTGCTTTCCATGCTGGCGACGGCCTGCTGGGTTTCGCCGAGGATGCGGCCGATCATCTCGGCGATCTCCGCGGTGGCGCTGCTGGTGCGCCCCGCCAGCTGGCGGACCTCGTCGGCGACCACGGCGAAGCCCCGGCCCTGGTCGCCGGCGCGGGCGGCCTCGATGGCCGCGTTGAGCGCCAGCAGGTTGGTCTGGTCGGCGATGCCGCGGATGGTGTTGACGATGGCGGTGATCTGCTCGGAACGCTGGCCCAGCTGGCCGATCACCTCGGCGGACTGGCTGACGTTCTGCGCGATCTCGCGCATCTCGCTGGCGGCGGCCTGGATGATCCGGGTGCCGTGCTCGGCGACCTTCTCGGTCTCGGCGGAAATGTGATAGGCCCGCGAGGCGCTGCGGCCGTCGCTTTCGTGCTTTTCGACCCGCTCGCTGATGTCGCTGGCGTACTTGACCACCTTGTACAGCCGGCCGCTGGCGTCGTACACCGGGTTGTAGCTCGCTTCCAGCCAGACCACCCGGCCGTGCTTGCCCAGGCGCTTGAACTGACCGCGGAAGAATTCGCCGGCATTGAGGCGGCGCCAGAAGTCGCCGTATTCGCTGCTGTTGACCAGGCCGGGTTCGCAGAACAGTTGATGCTGCTGGCCCTGGATCTCCTTCAGGCTGTAGCCCAGGGTGGCCAGGAAGTTGTCGTTGGCGGTGAGGATGCGCCCCTCCAGGTCGAATTCGATCCGCGCCAGGGCCCGGTCCAGGGCCTTGAGGTTGCTCTGCGCCTCGCTGTCGCGCTCCACCTGAGCGGTGACGTCGAGGGCGTACTTCACCACCTTGGCGATCCTGCCGCTGGCATCGGGCACCGGGTTATAGCTGGCTTCGAGCCAGAGCGTCCGGCCCTGGGCGTCGAGGCGCTGGAAGGTGCCGGAGACGAAGTCGCCGCGTCCCAGGCGCGCCCAGAAATCGCCATAGTCGCGACCCTGCGCCACGGCGGCGGGGCACAGGCGCCGGTGATGCTGGCCGACTAGGGCGTCGGCACCATAGCCGGTCAGCCTGAAGAAGTTGTCGTTGGCGCGCAGGATCGTCCCGTCGAGATCGAACTCGATCACCGCCATCGAGCGTTCCAGCGCCTGGGTCAGGCCCTGGCTGGCGTGCACCTCGGCCTCCAGCCGAGCGATGGTCTTCTTGTGGCGCGCATTGAACATGGCAGAACTCGCTGGCGGGGGGATTGAATGGTCAATCTATCGGCGCGAATCGAACCGGCTTGATGACGACCGGCGAACGGCATCGTCTGCCGGCTGGATGGCTGTCGCAAACGCGCCGGCCCGGGGCGTAAACAGGCATCTTGGGGGTTGGGGCCAGGCCTACCATCGCCGCCAAGGGGGTGGTTTTCACCGCCACAGACTTTAGGAGCGCCGCGATGTTCAGCAAGCAGGACCAAATCCAGGGCTACGATGACGCGTTGTTCGCCGCCATGGGCGAGGAAGCGCGGCGCCAGGAACATCACCTGGAGCTGATCGCGTCGGAAAACTACACCAGCCAGCGCGTCATGGAAGCCCAGGGCAGCGTGTTGACCAACAAGTACGCCGAAGGCTATCCGGGCAAGCGCTACTACGGTGGTTGCGAGCACGTCGACAAGGTCGAGCAGCTGGCCATCGAGCGCGCCAAGCAGCTGTTCGGCGCCGACTACGCCAACGTCCAGCCGCACTCCGGCTCCCAGGCCAACTCGGCAGTCTACCTGGCGCTGCTGCAGCCGGGCGACACCATCCTCGGCATGAGCCTGGCCCATGGCGGCCACCTGACCCACGGTGCCAAGGTCAGCTCTTCCGGCAAGCTATACAACGCCGTGCAGTACGGCCTGAATACCGACACCGGCCTGATCGACTACGACGAGGTCGAGCGCCTGGCCCAGGAGCACAAGCCCAAGATGATCGTGGCGGGCTTCTCCGCCTACTCCAAGACCCTGGACTTCCAGCGTTTCCGCGACATCGCCGACAGCGTGGGTGCCCTGCTGTTCGTCGACATGGCCCACGTGGCCGGCCTGGTCGCCGCCGGGGTCTACCCGAACCCGGTGCCCTTCGCCGACGTGGTCACCACCACCACCCACAAGACCCTGCGCGGTCCCCGTGGCGGCCTGATCCTGTGCAAGGCCAACGCCGACATCGAGAAGAAGCTCAACGCCGCGGTGTTCCCAGGCGCCCAGGGCGGCCCGCTGATGCACGTCATCGCCGGCAAGGCGGTGTGCTTCAAGGAGGCCCTGGAGCCCAGCTTCAAGACCTACCAGCAGCAGGTGATCCGGAACGCCCAGGCCATGGCCGGCGTGTTCAAGGCGCGCGGCTTCGACGTGGTCTCCGGCGGTACCGACAACCACCTGTTCCTGGTCAGCCTGATCAAGCAGGGCATCACCGGCAAGGACGCCGACGCCGCCCTGGGGCGCGCCTGCATCACCGTGAACAAGAACGCCGTGCCCAACGATCCCCAGTCGCCCTTCGTGACCTCGGGCCTGCGCATCGGCACCCCGGCCCTGACCACCCGCGGCCTGGGCGTCAGCGAGAGCGAGCGCGTCGCCGGCTGGATCTGCGACATCCTCGACCACCTCGGCGATGCCGACGTGGAAGCCCAGGTGGCGCGCCAGGTAGCCGACCTGTGCCGTGACTATCCGGTGTATCGCTAACCGCCGCGCGTCCGGCCCACCCCTATCCAACCCCTTTCCCCGCCGCG
>CAUQPA010000090.1:0-10729 GCA_963519325.1 uncultured Pseudomonas sp.
GTCCGGGCCCCTGCAGCCGGATCAGTTCGAAGCCGGTCTGCGCCAGGGCCTGGAATTCGTCCATGTAGGGGTCGGTGATCTGCCAGCGGGCGATCACCCCCTTGAACGGCTCGACCTGGCGAGCCAGGCGGAAGAGCCTGATGAGGCCGTCGATATCGGCCGGATCGTTGCCGGCCAGGCGCAGCAGTCGCGCAGCCTCGGCATGACTGCCACCGGCGTCCAGCTCCTCGCGCGCGGCGCGGTCCAGGTCATTGACGCTGATGGAAGCGCGATAGTCCTGGTAGGACTGCAGGCGACCCTCGTCGAGATAGGCGCCCAACGACAGCATGGCGTTGCCCAGGCTCTTGCTCCACAGGCTTTCCGCGGTGACATAGGCGCGCACCGTCGACAGCACTTGCAGGCTGACGATGGCGACCAGCGCCTGACAGGACAGGATGATGACGAAGGGCCAGACGACCCGAAGCGTGCGCAAGGCAGAGGAAGGCGACAGTGGAGACATACAGCGATCCGCGAAAGAGACAGGCGAATTCTTGCCATTGAGCAGAGATGTCGGCCGGGTCGCGGAAAACTGATGGGAGGGAAACCACGTGCGCTGGAATAACGGCGCCAAAGGAGCGACGCAGACCGCTCGCGGCCTGGACCTGGCCGACGAACGGTAGCCAGTGCCCCCGTGACTAGCTGAAGGTCGCCTCCAGGCGTGCCTTCACCTCGGGCCATTCGCGGTCGGTGATGCTGTACATGACGGTATCGTCCAGGCGCCCGTCCGCCAGCCGCCGGTGATGGCGCAACAGGCCTTCGCGGACGGCGCCGAGCTTCTCGATGGCGGCCTGGGACCTCAGGTTGGTGGCTGCCGTCTTCAGCTGCACCCGCACCAGTTGCCAATGCTCGAAGGCGTATCGGAGCATCAGGTACTTGATGCTGCCGTTGAGGCCACTGCCGTGCTGCTCCTGGGCAAGCCAGGTCCAGCCGATCTCGGCGGCTGGCAAGGCTGGCAGGAAGTCGGCGAAGCGGGTGGTGCCGACCAGCCGATCGGCCAGGCGCACGGCGAAGGGCAGTGCCCGCCCCTCGCGTTGTTCGGCCAGCGCCTGGCGGTACCAGTCCGGCCGCAGCGGGCCGCTGAGGTAATGCAGCGCCTCGCGATTGCGCTCGGCCAGGCTGACCAGCTCCAGCACGTCGCTCTCCGCCAGGGGATCCAGGCGCAGCGCACCACGTTGCAGGGAAATGGGCTGCGCTTGGAACATGACACTCTCTCTCGCTCGAATCAGCCCGCCAACCTAACAGGGCCGGCCGCCCGGCTCAACACCATGTCGCCCCGCCACCCGCCAGACCTGACGTCCGGCGCCCCAAGGTGCGACACTTTGCCCGGGCGCGACGGGCGCCTGGAATGTCTGGAGTCACCATGTCCCTGCCCAGCGGACTCATCATCAGCGTCACCCTCGGCTACCTGGCCCTGCTGTTCGGCATCGCCTTTTATGGCGACCGCCGACCGCCGCTGCGGCCGCGCCTGCGCGCCTGGGTCTACAGCCTGTCCCTGGCCGTCTATTGCACCAGCTGGACCTTCTTTGGGGCGGTCGGCCAGGCCGCCGATCAGCTCTGGTCCTTCCTGCCCATCTACCTGGGCCCCATCCTCTTCCTGCTGCTGGCGCCGCAACTGGTGAAGAAGATGGTGCTGATCAGCAAGAAGGAGAACATCACCTCCATCGCCGACTTCATCGCCGCCCGCTACGGCAAGTCCCAGACCCTGGCCATCGTGGTGGCGCTGATCTGCCTGGTCGGCGTGCTGCCCTACCTGGCCCTGCAATTGAAGGGCATCGTCATCGGCGTCAACCTGCTGACCGGCATCAACGCCGAGACCCAGGGCACCCGCGCCCAGGACACCGCGCTGTTCGTCTCCCTGGTGCTGGCGCTGTTCGCCATCCTCTTCGGCACCCGCAACCTGGACGTCACCGAGCACCATCGCGGCATGATGCTGGCGATCGCCTTCGAGTCGCTGGTCAAGCTGGCCGCCTTTCTCGCCGTGGGGCTCTGGGTCACCTACGACCTGCACGAGGGCTTCGGCGATCTGCTCGCCCGTTCGCAACAGGCCCCCCAGCTGCACGACTACTGGCGGGAGACCCTCGACTGGCCGGGCCTGCTGATCCAGACCGGCGTGGCCTTCATCGCGGTGATGTGCCTGCCACGCCAGTTCCATGTCACGGTGGTGGAGAACACCGACACCCGGGACGTCAACCTGGCGCGTTGGGTCTTCCCGCTGTACCTCGCCCTGGCCGCCCTCTTCGTCATTCCCATCGCCCTGGCGGGCCAGCTGCACCTGCCCGGCGGCGTGCTGCCGGATTCCTTCGTCATCAGCCTGCCGCTGGCTCAGGACCGACCAGGGCTGGCGCTGCTGGCCTTCCTCGGCGGCGCCTCGGCGGCCACCGGCATGGTGATCGTCGCCTGCGTGGCGCTCTCGACCATGGTCTCCAACGACATCGTGTTGCCCTGGCTGCTCAAGCGTCGCGGCCAGGTGGAAAGTCCGCACGAGGTGTTCAGCCACTGGATGCTCACCGTGCGCCGCGCCAGCATCGTGGTCATCCTGGTGCTGGCCTATTGCAGCTATCGGCTGCTGGGCTCCAGCGCCAGCCTCGCCACCATTGGCCAGATAGCCTTCGCCGCCATCGCCCAGCTCGGCCCGGCCATGGTCGGGGCGCTGTTCTGGAAGGCGGCCAACCGCCGCGGCGTCTTCGCCGGCCTCACCGCCGGGGCGCTGCTCTGGGGTTACCTGATGGTGCTGCCGGTGGTGGCCGCCAGCCTGCAATGGCCACTCGAAGCCTTCCCGGGCCTGGCCTGGTTCGAACGCCCCAGTGGCGACCGCGCCCTGCAACCCACCACCGTGGGCGCCCTCGCCTCGCTGGCCGGCAATTTCCTGCTGTTCGCCCTGGTGTCCCTGCTCTCGCGTACCCGGGTCTCGGAATACTGGCAGGCCGGGCGCTTCATCGCCCAGTACGCCCTGCCCAAGCCGCGCAACCGCGCGCTGCTGGCGGTCAAGCTGGAAGACCTGCGCCTACGCGCCGCCCGCTTCGTGGGTGACGCGCGGGCGCGCCTGAGCTTCAGCCGTTTCGCCGAGCAGAGCGGCCTGACCTATCACCCCGGCATCAATGCCAACAGCGAATGGATCGCCCAGACCGAGCGACTGCTGGCCGGGGTGATCGGCGCTTCCTCGGCGCGCGCCGTGGTCAAGGCGGCCATCGAAGGCCGCGACATGCAGGTCGACGACGTGGTGCGCATCGCCGACGAAGCCTCGGAGGTGCTGGAATTCAACCGGGCGCTCCTGCAGGGCGCCATCGAGAACATCTCCCAGGGCCTCAGCGTGGTCGACCAGTCGCTGCGCCTGGTGGCCTGGAACCAGCGGTACCTCGAATTGTTCGACTACCCCGACGGCATGATCCAGGTCGGTCGCCCCATCGCCGAGATCATCCGCTACAACGCCTTGCGTGGCCTCTGCGGCCCGGGGGATCCCGACGAGCACGTGGCGCGCCGGGTGGAGCGGATGCGCCAGGGCATTCCCCACACCTCGGAACGCACCTTTCCCAATGGCCGGGTGATCGAACTCATCGGCAGCCCCATGCCCGGGCGCGGCTTCGTCATGAGCTTCACCGACATCACCGCCTTCCGCGAGGCCGAGCGCGCCCTGCGCGAGGCCAACGAGGGGCTGGAGCAGCGCGTCGAGGAACGCACCCGCGAGCTGTCCCAGCTCAACCAGGCGCTGGTCGAGGCCAAGGCCCATGCCGAGGCGGCCAACCAATCCAAGAGTCGCTTCCTCACCGCCGTCAGCCACGACCTGATGCAACCCCTGAGCGCCGCCCGGCTGTTCACCGCCGCCCTCGCCCACCAGGACGGCCTGGCCCACGAAGCCCAGGAACTGGTGCGCAACATGGACAGCGCCCTCAGATCCAGCGAGGACCTGATCGCCGACCTGCTGGACATCTCGCGCCTGGAGAACGGCCGGATCCTGGCGGCGCCGGCGCCCTTCGCCCTGGCTACCCTGTTCGATGCCCTGGGGGTCGAATTCATGGCCCTGGCGCGGGACCAGGGCACGACACTACGCATCCGGGGCAGCCACCTGGTCGTCAACAGCGACAGCAAGCTGCTGCGCCGGGTGCTGCAGAACTTTCTCACCAACGCCCTGAGGTACGCCCATGGCCGGGTATTGCTTGGCGTGCGCCGCCAGGGGCAGAGCGTGAGCCTGGAGGTCTGGGACAGCGGTCCCGGCATCCCGCCGGACAAGCTCGACCTCATCTTCGAGGAGTTCAAGCGCTTGGACAGCCACCAGACTCGCGCGGAGAAGGGCCTGGGCCTCGGCCTGGCGATCGCCGACCGCCTCTGCCGGGTCCTCAGCCACGAACTCTCGGTACGCTCCTGGCCGGGGCATGGCAGCGTCTTCAGCGTCCGGGTGCCCCTGGCGCCCGCGCTGGCCATCCAGGCGGCCGCCGCCAGCGAAGCCAGCCAGCCCCTGCCGGGGGATCCGGTACTCTGCATCGACAACGAGGACAGCATCCTGCTGGGCCTGCGCAGTTTGCTGGGGCGCTGGGGCTGCCAGGTCTGGACCGCGCGCAGTCGGGAGGAATGCGCCCTGCTGCTGCAACAAGGCGTGGTACCGCGGCTGCTGATCGTCGACTACCACCTCAGCGATGCCGACACCGGCCCGGACGTCGCCGAATGGATCCGCGAAGAGCTGGGCCAGGATATCCCGGGCATCGTCATCAGCGCGGATGGCCGCCCGGAATGCCTGGCCAAGGTGCGTCAGGCCCGCCTGGACTTCCTGCCGAAACCGGTGAAGCCGGCCTCGCTCAGGGCACTGCTGAGCCGGCAGTTGGCGCTCTCCGGCTGAAGCGAGTGGCAGCGAACGTAGGCCCGGGCGCAGGGACCCGCCCGACCCTTTCGTTCAGCGTCGATTAAGGTTGGCGGGCTGGCCTTTCCCCGAACAATCCACAGCTTCTGTTGATAACTTTGTTGAAAACGTGGTGGAAAAGAACGCGGAGCCTTGCTCTGCGGGCCCCCTGAACAAGTTGATCATTTTTTGAACACTTTAATAAGTTCAATGTTATCAACAACTTAATTCAATAGAGCGATTTCAGGTGGCGAAATCCCCTGTATGAAAGGGGCTTGACAAGCGCTAGCACAGGTTGTGCACAACTCGCTGGGAAACAGACCAACGGAAACCTGTCAGTTGTCGCACGATTGTCAAGTATTCGTGAAGGCTATTTTTTCCGACGCCCTGGAAAAGGGCCGGCGGGATACGAGCCCTTGGCTAGAGCCACCGACCAGCCAAACGAGCAGGCGAAAGGCTAGCCTTGTACTGCGCCGGTCATCGGGTAGACTGCGGCTTTTGCTCAGGGCTGTCGTGGCGACGCCCACCTGTCACCAGGCATGGACGCGCCAGCCCTTCTGGAATAGCTCAGTCACATGAACGTCTTCATCGCGGGTCAACACGGACAACTCTCTCAAGCGCTGCAGACGCTGCTGGCCCCCAAGGCCCAGGTCACCGTTGTCGGCCGCGCCCAGGTGGATTTCACCCAGCTGGACGCCCTCTATGAACGCGTCCTGGCCGCGCACCCCGACGTCATTATCAATGCCGCCGCCTATACCGCCGTGGACGCTGCGGAAAGCGACGCCCAGACCGCCACCCTGATCAACGAACAGGTGCCGCTGGTGTTCGCCCGGGCGGCGCAGCGGCTGGGCATCCCGCTGGTGCATTACTCCACCGACTACGTCTTCGACGGCCTCAAGCAAGGCCGCTACGAGGAAGACGACCCCACCTGCCCGCTCAACGTCTATGGCCGCACCAAGCTGGCCGGCGAGAATGCGGTACGGGAAAACGCCGAGCGCCACTTCATCCTGCGCACCAGCTGGGTCTATTCCTGGCAGGGCAACAACTTCCTGCGCACCATGGTGCGCCTGCTCAGCGAGCGGGACGAACTGAACATCGTCGACGACCAGGTCGGCGCGCCCACCTGGACCCGCACCATCGCCGACGCTACCGAGCGCCTGCTGGCCTGCAGTGGCGAGCAAGAACTCTGGGGCACCTATCACCTGACCGCCAACGGCACCTCCTCCTGGTTCGGTTTCGCCGAAACGATCGCCGAGCGCCTGCGCGAAAGCGGCCAGCTGAAAGCCCGCCTCAACCCGATTCCGAGCAGCTCCTACCCCACCCCGGCCTACCGGCCCGCCAACTCCCGCCTGTCCACCGCCAAATTGGCGGCAGTACTGGGCCAGCCACTGCCGGAATGGCAAACGGCCTTCGCCCAGTGCTGGGACGAGCGCGAACCTCAGGTGAGCGGCTGAAACGGGCCGTCGGTCATACTTCTGAGCTTAGACCCAGAACTACCCCGGCCCCTCGAAGTCAATGGCTCTGACCCCGCTCACGCCAGTCAGGTACGCCATGGACAACCCTTTCCAACTCATCGCCGCGGCTTTCGAGCATGACTTCCGGGTCAATTTCCGCATCGAGCGACTCGACGGCAGCGTCAGCCTGACGCTGTCGGATGACAGTGGCGTCAAGGTGAAGCGGTTGATCAGCAAGCAGCAATTGCACGACCACACCCGTCTGGCGCGGCTGATCGACAGCATTCGCCTCGGCATCGCCATCGACGAAGGCCATGGCGTCACGGCCCTCCTCGCCGGCGGCAATAGCAACGTGAATCGGCTGTCGGTCGCGAACTGAGCAGGAGCTAACGTCCCATGGAAGGCATGACCAGCAGTCTCGCGCGGACGGCGAGTCCCGTCGCCCGCTTCGATGACGTAACATCGGCCATGGCCGGTGAACTCGTCGGCACGTCCCTCTACCAGTTGACCTGTGCCCGCCTCGACGAGCAGCTGGCACCGCTCAAGGTCTGGCCGACGCTGCCGGACCGGACCGGGCGTTTTTCCTTCAGCCTGCTGGATAGATGCGGACGCATCCTCTACCGCTCGCCGGCTTTGCGCCAGGCACTGTATCGGGAAGAGGAACTGCTCAATGGGGTCATCGCCAGTGCCCGGCAGGCGGCCGTGCAGGCTGGCCAGGGCTTTCCGTCCTGGGGCGTGGTGGACGTGGCTTGCCCGATGTATGCCTTGCCCGCTACCGAACTACCCTGCGCGGGCTGTCGGCTGCTCAAGTGCAAGAGCTAGGTAATCGACTGGGAAATAACCGCTAAACGCTTGTTTGTATTCTCTAATCTTCAACGTTCGAGACCAACGAATGCGGGCGCATCCGTACTGCAAGTCTCGAGCTGAAGTCTTTTACCGCTACTGCCTTACTCGGAATATCTCAGCATGTTGGCGCCAGTGGCGCGCAGCACGGCCATCGATTGCGGCGCCAGCGCCCCGGCCCGAAGCGACACATCCTTGCGGACTTCGTCGATCACGGTCTTCAGCAGTTGGCTTTCGCCGAGCTGACGGGCGCTGACCACCCGATTCACCCGTGCGTCGTCACACTGCTGATCCTGCACCGTCAGCACGATACTACCGTCAGGGCGAGGCGCCGTGACCGAGCATTTATAAGTACTGAAAGCGGCAGTCAGTCTATCTATGGCGTTTTCCATTCTTCCCCCTCTTATTTGTCTAGAAGTGCATGGATGATCAAATACGACGCAACTGACAGTGATAGAAACAGCAAAGTTCTAGGCCACTACTTGAATAAGACGACCGTTGGCGCTAGTGCGCCGTTTTGTGATGCAGCGCCGTTAATGGCAAGAGCCGCGGAACTTTCCGCCCGACGAAATCGCCGCCTGGCTTGCCAACCGGCCTGGCCGGACGGCTGTCGTTGATGGCTTTGCCAGAGCGCGCGAGAGCTGCGTCACAACGCGGAACCTTTGCTCCGGGCCCTCACTCGAAAGGCCTGAAACGGATACCCATTGCCTATCAGGAGCGCGCCATGACCGACAAAATCTCTCCCGTGATCAAAGACGAGCTTGCCAGCGGGATCGATGAGCAGGCCCATAAGCAGAATGCCGAGCGGGTTCGTCGTCATCTGGGCGAAGCCGAGCAGGCGCTGACCGACGAATTCCACACCCTGCTGGCCGATGCCGAGCAGTTGCTCAAGCACACCGCGAGCGTGGCGGGTGAGCAGGCGGATGAGCTGAGGGCCAAGCTGAGCTCCAGCCTGGAACGCTCTCGCGAAGTTCTCAAGGACAAGCAGGGCGATCTCTATCGTCAGGGTGTCGCGGCTAAGGAGACCACCGAGGAATACGTGGTCGACAATCCCTTCAAGGCCCTGGGCATCGCCGCGGGCGTCGGTTTCCTGATTGGCCTGCTGGCCTCGCGCCGCTAAGCCTGGGGGAACGCCATGGACACCTCCTCCCCTCCACGCGAGCTGCCGGACGAGGCACCCAAGCCTTCGGTCAAGCGCCTCGCCGGCGCTGTGGTAGGACTGCTGCAGAGCCATCTCGAATTGCTGGGCATCGAGGTACAGGAAGAGAAGGTTCGCACCTTCCAGCTGTTCCTCTTTACCGGCCTGAGCCTGATCTTCGGTCTGCTGGTGCTGGTCGGCGTGTCGGCGGCGATCATCATCGCCTTCTGGGATACCTACCGCATGACCGCGACCCTGTCGCTGTGCGGTTTCTATGCCGTGGCCCTGATCATCTGCATCCTGCGGGCCCTGAGCCTGGTCAAGGGCGCCGCACCCTTCCACGCCACCCTGGAAGAACTCAACCGCAACCGGGAGCGCCTTCTGCCATGAGCCAGCCGCTGACCTCCGCTACCACCCGTGAAAAGCGCAAGGAACTGGTGCGGCTGCGCATGGAGATGTATCGCCAGCAGCTCATCTACAACGCCCAGCCCCTGCACAATCCCATCAGCCTCATCGGTGACCTGGTCAGGCCCAACAAGGGCAAGGTCGCCAGTTCGGCGAAGAAACCGCTGATGCTGGGGGCCACGGTGTTCCTGTCGCTGTTCGGCAAGCGCCTGGGCGCGGTCGGCCGGCTGGCGCGCATCGGCCTGGCGCTCTACCCGCTGGTCAATCGCCTGCAGAATCGCCATCGCGAACAGCAGCAGGCGGACCATCCGCTGCCGCCACCCCGCTAGCGACCGACGGCTCCCCAGGGAGCCGTTCGCTTATCTGGCACCCTTATCGCATGGCTTAAGCCCTTGCGCTCGCATCCAGCGTAGCCGTTGATAAGGATCCGCTCGTGCTCCAAGGCCAGCCCGTTGCCTTCTTCCAACCTTTCATCGATACCGCGACCGGGCGGATCGCTGGCGTCGAAGCCCTCGGCCGCCTGCGCCAGGCAGATGGTACCTACCACTCCGTCGGCCCCCTGTTCGGCGATCCGCACACCTCCACCGCCGACCTCCTGCAACTCGACCGCACCCTGAGGGACAGCGCCCTGCAGCGCTTCGCCGCGGCCCCGGACGACTGGTTCCTCAGTCTCAACCTGTCACCGCGCTGGATCACCCAGCTGGAAAGCGGCGCCACCCTGCCCAGCCTGCTGCAGCTGGAAAAATCCGGTATCGCGCCGACGCGCGTGGTCTACGAGATCACCGAAGCGGCCGGCGACCTGCCCCGCCTGGCCCAGGCCGTGGCCCGCTATCGGGAACGCGGCATTCGCATCGCCATCGATGACTTCGGTTCCGGCTATTCGCAACTCGATCGGGTGCTGGACCTGCAACCGGACATCCTCAAGCTGGACATGCGCCTGTTCCAGGACGCCGCCCGCGGCGGCACCCGGGGCGAGGCGGTCAAGGCCCTGGCGCAGATGGCGGAGAAGACCGGCTGCTGGCTGATCGCCGAAGGGGTCGAGACCGAGACCGAGCTGGACTTCGCCCTGGAGTGCGGGGCGCGCTACGTGCAGGGCTTCCTGTTCGCCCAGGCCACCTATGACCTCGACGCCAGCGATCGACACCAGGCGCGCTTCGCCGCCCTTCGCACCCGTTTCGTCGACGGCAAGCTGGCCCAGCAAACGCGCTTGCTGGAGCTGCGCCAGCGGCTGGCCGAATTCGTCACGCGGCTCAAGCCCTGGGCGGAACAGGGCGGCCCCCTGAGCGCCCTGCCCGATCCCCATGCCTTTCCCGGCCTGCTGCGCATCTACCAGTGCGATCTCGCCGGCACCCAGATCACCCCCAACCTGGAGTGGAATGGCATGTTCTGGCGGGAGAATCGCCGCTACCTCAACCACAACTGGTCCTGGCGACCCTACTTCTACGCCCTGCTGGCGGAGGGCTGGAACGAACGCCGGCTGGCGCTCTCCTCGGTCTACCGGGATGCCACCACCAACCAGTATTGCCTGACCGCCAGCCAGTTCCTCGAAAGCGGCCAGCGCCTGCTGCTGATCGACCTCGACGCTAGCCAACTGCCGGGCTTTGCCAAGTAAGGGGTGATGATCGTATGTTGCCGAGGTCAGAACGCAGAGGCGCCGCGGTTCGACCGGCGGCGCTCCCCTTATCGATGATCGCTCGAGGATGGCCTTGGACTGGCAGACACTTCTTATCCGCGAACGGCTGGGCAAACCCCTGCACAGCCCGGATGAACTGGGGCGCAGCCCCTTTCACAAGGACCACGACCGCATCATCTTCTCCGGCGCCTTCCGCCGGTTGGGCCGAAAGACCCAGGTGCATCCCGTCACCAGCAACGACCACATCCATACCCGCCTGACCCATAGCCTGGAAGTCAGTTGCGTCGGTCGCTCCCTGGGCATGCGGGTGGGCGAAAGCCTGAGGGGCGCCCTGCCCGAGTGGTGCGACCCGAGCGATCTGGGCATGGTGGTGCAATCCGCCTGCC
>CAUQPA010000091.1:0-10605 GCA_963519325.1 uncultured Pseudomonas sp.
CACCAGCACCAGGCCCAGCTCGGCGGCCAGGCGCTGGGCGCCGGCCTTCTGCATGAAGTTCTCGTCGGTGCAGGTCAGGCCCGACAGCCAGTAGAGTACCGGCAGGTCGCTGCGCGCCTCCGCCTGGGGCGGCAGGTAGACGGCGAAGGTCATGTCGCAGTCGAGGCTGCGAGCACGATGGCGATAGCGCTTGTGCCAGCCACCGAAACTCTTGTTGCTGGAGAGCAGTTCGAGACTCATGGTCATCTCCCGTGCAGAGGGCGCCGCCGGGGCGCCCTTCCGGCGATCAGTAGTGGACGACGGTGCGGATGCTCTTGCCTTCGTGCATCAGCTCGAAGGCTTCGTTGATCTGCTCCAGGCCCATGGTATGGGTGATGAAGGTGTCCAGCGGAATCTCGCCGCTCTGCGCCTTGCGCACGTAGCCCGGCAGCTCGCTGCGGCCCTTGACGCCACCGAAGGCGCTGCCGCGCCAGACACGTCCGGTCACCAGCTGGAACGGCCGGGTGCTGATCTCCTGGCCGGCACCGGCCACGCCGATGATGACCGACTCGCCCCAACCCTTGTGGCAGCATTCCAGGGCTGCGCGCATCAGATTGACGTTGCCGACGCACTCGAAGCTGTAGTCGACGCCGCCATCGGTCAGCTCGACGACGACTTCCTGGATCGGCTTCTGGTGATCCTTGGGGTTGATGAAGTCGGTGGCACCCAGTTCACGGGCGATGTCGAACTTGGACGGGTTGATGTCGATGGCGATGATGCGGCTGGCCTTGGCCATCTTGGCGCCGATGATGGCGGCCAGGCCGATGCCGCCCAGGCCGAAGACGGCGACGGTGGCGCCCTCTTCCACCTTGGCGGTGTTGAGCACGGCTCCGATGCCGGTGGTCACGCCGCAACCCAATAGGCAGACCTTCTCCAGCGGCGCCTCCTGGGGAATCTTGGCCACCGAGACCTCCGGCAGCACCGTGTATTCGGAGAAGGTGGAGCAGCCCATGTAGTGGTAGATCGGCTCGCCGTTGTAGGAGAAACGGGTGGTGCCGTCGGGCATCAGGCCCTTGCCCTGGGTGGCGCGCACCGAGCTGCACAGATTGGTCTTGCCGGATTTGCAGAATTTGCACTGGCCGCATTCGGCGGTGTACAGCGGGATGACGTGATCGCCCACGGCGACCGAGGTCACGCCCTCGCCCACCGCCTCGACGATGCCACCGCCCTCGTGACCGAGGATGCAGGGAAAGACGCCTTCGGAATCCTGGCCGGACAGGGTGTAGGCATCGGTGTGGCAGACGCCGGTGGCGATGATGCGAATGAGCACTTCGCCGGCCTCGGGCGGCTCGACGTCCACCTCGACGATCTTCAGGGGCTCGTTGGGCGCGAAGGCTACGGCGGCGCGGGACTTGATCATGGTCGACTCCGACAGGACGAAAAAACGAAGGAAGCAGTTTAGACGCCTGAAATCCTGGAACAATCGGGCATACTGGAATTCATTTTTGCCACAGGGAAACAATCATGGGTTGGGAGGGGATCGACGAATTCGTCGCGGTGGCGAGCACCCTGCACTTCGGCCAGGCAGCCGACCGCCTGGGCACCTCGACCTCCCACGTCAGCCGCCAGGTGGCGCGTCTGGAAGAACGCCTGCAGGCGCGGCTGCTCTATCGCAGCACCCGCAGCGTGGCCCTCACCGAGGCCGGCCATACCTTTCTGCAACACTGCCGCCGCTTGCAGGAAGCCCGCGACGAAGCCCTGCGCGAGGTCAGCGATCTCTCCAGCCAACCCAAGGGGCTGATCCGCATGACCTGCGCCGTGACCTATGGCGAGCGTTTCGTGGTGCCCCTGGTCAACGACTTCCTCGCTCGCCATCCCGAGGTGAGCCTGGAACTGGACCTGACCAACCGAACCGTCGACCTGCTGCACGAAGGCTACGACCTGGCGATCCGCCTGGGTCGCCTGGCCGACTCGCGGCTGGTGGCGACGCGGCTGGCGCCGCGGGAGCTCTATCTGTGCGCCGCGCCCAGCTATCTGGAGCGCTATGGCGCGCCCCATACCCTCTCCGAACTGAGTCGCCACCGCTGCCTGGTCGGTACCAGCGACATCTGGAGCTTTCGCGAGAACGAACGCGAAGTCCTCCACCGGGTGCAGGGTTCCTGGCGCTGCAACAGCGGCCAGGCGGTGCTGGACGCCGCCTTGCGTGGCTTCGGCCTGTGCCAGCTACCGGACTACTACGTGCTGCCGCACCTGGCCCGTGGCGAGTTGCGCGCCCTGCTGGACAATCGCCAGCCGCCCAACAGCGCGGTCTGGGCCCTCTATCCACAGCGGCGCTTTCTCTCGCCGAAGATCCGCCTGCTGGTGGAGCACCTCAAGCAGGGGTTGAGCACGGCGCGGCCAGGTGGCCGCCACCCATCCGGAAGCTGAGCGCAGCGGAGGAACCGGGTCTTTCGGTCGCTCTTCGAAAGAGAGAACGATAGCCGCGAGGCCGCCCGCCCGGCGGCCTCGCGGCGTCTCTCGCAGCCGGAGGTCCCATGAACGACACCCTCGATCATCACGCACTCGCCACCTGGATGAAGGCGGCGGTCCCGCCCTGCCTATCGCTCTATTTGCCCACCGAGCGCGCCTTCCCGCAGCGCGAGCAGAACGTCATCCGCTTCAAGAACCTGCTGCGCACCGTCGAAGCCGAGGTGCGCCAGCGCTTCCCCGAGGCCGATACCACCGCCCTGCTCGCCCCCTTGACCGCCCTGATCGACGACGCCGACTTCTGGAATCATCCACGCGGCGGCCTGATCATCCTGCGTGACCGCGATCATCTGCACCTGCTCAAGGTCGCCGGCGGCGTACCGGAGACGGCGATGGTCAATCATCACTTCCATCTGCAGCCGCTCCTGCAACTGGCTCAGGGCACCGGCAGGTACCAGGTGCTCTGCCTGTCCCGCGACCATGCTCGGCTGTTCGAAGGCAGCCGCGACAACCTGGTGGAGCTCGAATTGGCCGAAGGCGTGCCGCGCACCCTGGAAGAGGCCCTGGGCACCGATTTGACCGAGGGCAACCAGCGCGGCCTGCCCCAGGGCTTCGGCCGCGCCAGCGAGCGCGGCGACGCCATGCAGCACAATGCCGGCGGCATCAGCAAGCATGACGAGCAGAACGTCGATCGCGAACGCTATTTCCTCGCCCTGGATCGTGCCCTCACCCGCGAGCACTCGCAGCCGAGCAAGCTGCCCCTGCTACTCGCCGCCCTGCCGGAGCACCAGGCGGTCTTTCGCCGGATCAGCAACAACCCCCTGCTACTGGCCGAAGGACTCGCGGGCGATCCGGGTCCCCTCGACAATGAAAACCTGAGGCAGAAGGCCTGGGCGGTCATGGCGCCGCACCTGGATGGTCATCTGACCGAGTTGCTGGACACCTATGCCCAACGCCAGGGCCAGGGCCTGGCCTCGGATCGGCTGGAAGAGATCGGTGGCGCCGTGCTGGATGCCCGGGTCGACACCCTGCTGGTGGAGGCCGAGCGGCGCATTCCCGGCCACCTGGACGTCGATCGCCGCCTGCTGGTGCCTTCCGACCCGGCCGGCGCGAACACCGAGGACCTCTTGGACGAACTCAGCCTGCAGACCCTGCAACAGGGTGGCCAGGTACTGGTACTGCCGCGCGAGCGGATGCCCGGCAAGACCGGCGCCGCAGCCATCTATAGATTCTAGGCTCTGCCTGAAAAGTGCCTGCGCTCGCCCATGCTGCGTTGAAAGTCAGCTCGGAATGCTCATTTACCATTTGTAAACTCCGCTTCCTCGCTAATTTTCGCCTTGCCTGGCCTTCGCTCCGCGACTTTTCAAACAAGCCTAGGAGGCTGGCGTGTCCGCCAGGGCATCGAGCTGCCAGCTGCGGCGCAGCCATTCCAGGTCTTCCGGCCGGGTGATCTTGAGATTGTCCGGCCGGCCCTCCACCAGGCGCGGTGCCAGGCCCGCCCATTCCATGGCCGAGGCCTCGTCGGTCACGGCGACACCGGCGGCCAAGGCATCGGCCAGGGCCCGGCTCAGCGGCCCCAGACGGAACATCTGCGGCGTATAGGCCTGCCAGACCAGGCTGCGATCCAGGGTCGCGGCGACCCGGCCATCGGCACCGGCGCGCTTGAGGGTATCCCGCACCGGCACGGCGAGCAGACCGCCTATGTCATCGTCCACCAGGCAGGCCAGCAGATGATCGATATCGCTGCGCTGCAGGTTGGGTCGCGCGGCATCGTGCACCAGCACCCAGGCGTCGTCCGCCACACCCTGGGCGCTCAGCAGCAACAGCGCCGACAGTACCGAGCTGGCGCGTTCGGCGCCGCCTTCGGCGCAGCGAATGCGCGCGTCCTGGGCGAGGGGCAACTGGGGCCACCAGGGATCGTCGTTGGCCAGGGCCACCACGATACCTAGGGTACCGGGATGCTCGAGGAAAGCCGCCAGGGTGTGCTCGATGACGCTACGACCGGCCAATTCGAGGTACTGCTTGGGGCGATCCGCGCGCATGCGCGAACCAACGCCCGCGGCCGGCAGGACGGCCCAGAACGAAGGTGCAGGAGTCATCTATTTCGATTGCAGAAAGAGGGTTTCGCCCTGTTTGACCATGCCGAGTTCGTGGCGGGCACGCTCCTCGACGGTCTCCATGCCTTTCTTGAGCTCGACGACCTCGGCTTCGAGGATCTCGTTGCGCTCCAGCAGGCGCTTGTTCTCGCCATTCTGGTCGGCGATCTGCTGCTTGAGGTCGCGCACCTGGGCGAAGCTGCCATCACCGACCCACAGGCGATACTGGAGACCGCCGAGCAGCAGGAGCAGGAAGGGAAACAGCCAGTAGGGACTTCGCATGGGCGGTACGGATTCGCGGACGGCGGATGCCGCGAGGGACGGCGGCAAAAACGAAAACAGGATAGAAGCCCGGCTCTACGCTTGTAAACTGGGCATCTATCCTGTGTTTGGTCGGACGACTCAGGAGGCGGCGACCTGGATCGCCATCTCCGCGTTCGCGTAGCCCTTAGCTACGGAACTCGGCGCGACCGCGGTAAGGCGCCTTGGCACCCAGTTGCTCTTCGATGCGCAGCAGCTGGTTGTACTTGGAGACGCGGTCGGAACGGCACAGCGAACCGGTCTTGATCTGACCGGCGGCGGTACCCACGGCCAGGTCGGCGATGGTGGAGTCTTCGGTCTCGCCGCTGCGGTGGGAGATCACCGCGGTGTAGCCGGCGGCCTTGGCCATCTGGATGGCTTCCAGGGTCTCGGTCAGGGAGCCGATCTGGTTGAACTTGATCAGGATCGAGTTACCGATGCCCTTCTCGATGCCTTCCTTGAGGATCTTGGTGTTGGTGACGAACAGGTCGTCGCCCACCAGCTGCACCTTGCTGCCGATCTTGTCGGTCAGGGCCTTCCAGCCGGCCCAGTCGGACTCGTCCATGCCGTCTTCGATGGAGATGATCGGGAACTGCTCGGTCAGGCCGGCCAGGTAGTCGGCGAAACCGTTGGCGTCGAAGGCCTTGCCCTCGCCGGACAGGTCGTACTGGCCATCCTTGTAGAACTCGCTGGAGGCGCAGTCCAGGGCCAGGGTGACATCGGTGCCCAGCTCGTAGCCGGCGTTCTTCACCGCTTCGGCGATGGCGGCCAGGGCGTCGGCGTTGGACGCCAGGTTCGGGGCGAAGCCGCCTTCGTCACCCACGGAGGTGCTCAGGCCACGGGCCTTCAGCACGGCTTTCAGGTGATGGAAGATCTCGGCACCCACGCGCAGGGCATCGGCGAAGCTCTTGGCGCCGACCGGCTGGACCATGAATTCCTGGATGTCGACGTTGTTGTCGGCATGTTCGCCGCCGTTGATGATGTTCATCATCGGCACCGGCATGGAGTACTGGCCGGGGGTGCCGTTCAGGTTGGCGATGTGAGCGTAGAGCGGCAGGTCCTGGTCTTCAGCAGCGGCCTTGGCGGCGGCCAGGGACACGGCCAGGATGGCGTTGGCGCCCAGCTTGGCCTTGTTGTCGGTGCCGTCCAGCTCGATCATGGCGCGGTCCAGGGCCTTCTGGTCGGCAGGATCCTTGCCCAGCAGCAGGTCACGGATCGGACCGTTGATGTTGCCCACGGCCTTCAGCACGCCCTTGCCCAGGTAGCGGCTCTTGTCGCCGTCGCGCAGCTCCAGGGCCTCGCGCGAACCGGTGGACGCGCCGGACGGCGCGGTGGCGCGACCGACGATACCGTTGTCCAGGATCACGTCCGCTTCAACGGTGGGGTTGCCGCGGGAATCCAGGACCTCACGTCCCTTGATGTCGACGATGTTAGCCATTTTTGTATCGATCTCCATGTTACCGGTCATTGACGGATCAGCCTTCGGCTGCGCCTGGGCCTTTTGGTTCAGCCGCCGCTTAGGCAGTTTCGATCGGCGTGAACGACTTCACCAGCTCGTCCAGCGCCTTGAGCAGGGCCAGGAAGGGCTCCAGCTTGTCCAGGCGCAGGGCACAGGGGCCATCGCACTTGGCGTGTTCGGGATCCGGATGGGCTTCGAGGAACAGGCCGGCCAGGCCCTGGCTCATGCCGGCCTTGGCCAGGTCGGTGACCTGGGCGCGGCGACCGCCGGCGGAATCGGCACGCCCGCCCGGCATCTGCAGGGCATGGGTCACGTCGAAGAACACCGGGTAGCCGAAGCTCTTCATGATGCCGAAGCCGAGCATGTCGACCACCAGGTTGTTGTAGCCGAAGGAGGAGCCCCGCTCGCAGAGGATCAGCTGGTCGTTGCCGGCTTCTTCGCACTTGGCGAGGATGTGCTTCATCTCCTGGGGCGCGAGGAACTGGGCCTTCTTGATGTTGATCACGGCGTCGGTCTTGGCCATGGCCACCACCAGGTCGGTCTGCCGCGAGAGGAAGGCCGGCAGCTGGATGATGTCGCACACCGCCGCCACTGGGGCGGCCTGGTAGGGCTCGTGGACGTCGGTGATCACCGGCATGCCGAAGGTGGCCTTGAGCTCTTCAAAGATGCGCAGGCCGGCTTCCATGCCCGGACCGCGGTAGCTGGTCACCGAAGAGCGGTTGGCCTTGTCGAAGCTGGCCTTGAAGACATAGGGGATGCCCAGCTTCTCGGTCACCTTGACGTATTGCTCGCACACCTGCATGGCCAGGTCACGGGATTCCAGCACGTTCATGCCGCCGAACAGCACGAAGGGCTTGTCGTTGGCGATCTCGATGTTGCCGACGCGGACGATCTTCTGTGCGGTCATGATCAATCCTTCTTGGCGTAGCGCAGGGCGGCGTTGACGAAGCCGCTGAACAGCGGATGGCCGTCACGCGGGGTGGAGGTGAACTCCGGGTGGAACTGGCAGGCGACGAACCAGGGATGATCCGGCGCCTCCACCACTTCCACCAAGGCGCCGTCGCCCGAGCGACCGGAGATCTTCAGGCCGGCGGCCTCGATCTGCGGCAAGAGGTTGTTGTTGACCTCGTAGCGGTGACGATGACGCTCGACGATGACGTCCTGGCCGTAGCAGTCGTGCACCTGGGTGCCGCCGATCAGCTGGCACTCCTGGGCGCCCAGGCGCATGGTGCCGCCCAGGTCGGAGCCTTCGGTGCGGATCTCGGTGGCGCCGGTGGAATCCTGCCATTCGGTGATCAGGCCGACCACCGGGTGGCCGCTGGCCTTGTCGAATTCGGTGGAGTTGGCGCCCTTCCAGCCCAGTACGTTACGGGCGAATTCGATGACCGCCACCTGCATGCCCAGGCAGATGCCCAGGTAGGGGATCTTGTTCTCGCGAGCGTATTGCACGGTGGCGATCTTGCCTTCCACGCCGCGCAGGCCGAAGCCGCCAGGAACCAGGATGGCATCGACGCCCTTGAGCAGGTGGGTGCCCTGCTGTTCGATGTGCTCGGAGTCGATATAGCGCAGGTTGACCTTGGTGCGGCTCTGGATGCCGGCGTGGGTCATGGCCTCGATCAGCGACTTGTAGGCGTCGAGCAGCTCCATGTACTTGCCGACCATGGCGATGGTGACTTCGCGCTCGGGGTTGAGCTTGGCGTCCACCACGCGGTCCCACTCGGACAGGTCGGCCGGCTTGCACTCCAGGCCGAAGCGCTCGACGACGAATTCGTCGAGGCCCTGGGCGTGCAGCACGGAAGGAATGCGGTAGATGGTGTCGACGTCTTCCAGGGAGATGACCGCGCGCTCTTCGACGTTGGTGAAGAGCGCGATCTTGCGGCGGGAAGAGCTGTCGACGGTGTGGTCGGAACGGCAGATCAGCACATCGGGTTGCAGGCCGATGGAACGCAGTTCCTTGACCGAGTGCTGGGTCGGCTTGGTCTTGGTCTCGCCGGCGGTGGCGATGTAGGGCACCAGGGTCAAGTGCATCAGCATGGCGCGGCGGGCGCCGATCTCGACCCGCAGCTGGCGGATGGCTTCGAGGAAGGGCTGCGACTCGATGTCGCCGACGGTGCCGCCGATCTCCACCAGGGCCACGTCGGCATCGCCGGCGCCCTTGATGATGCGTCTCTTGATCTCGTCGGTGATGTGCGGGATCACCTGCACGGTGGCGCCCAGGTAGTCACCACGGCGCTCCTTGCGCAGGACATCCATGTAGATGCGGCCGGTGGTGAAGTTATTGTTCTGGGTCACGGTGGTACGGATGAACCGCTCATAGTGACCCAGGTCCAGGTCGGTCTCGGCGCCGTCATGGGTGACGAACACCTCGCCGTGCTGGAAGGGACTCATGGTGCCGGGATCCACGTTGATGTACGGATCCAGCTTGAGCATGGTGACCTTCAGCCCTCTCGCTTCCAGAATGGCGCCCAGGGAGGCCGAGGCGATGCCTTTCCCCAAAGAAGAAACAACACCGCCCGTGACGAAAATAAAGCGCGTCATGAAAATTCCTAGAATCTGCGTTGAGGCGGAGAGCCGCCGATGAAAGCGAGAGCGGTCGGCCTGCTGCCGGACCAATGCACACCGTCCACTCGGAGCGAGCGGAAAATGCGGTACAAGACGGGAGCGTAGTCTAGCCTAAAGGTCATCCCAGCTCAAACCCGCCCATGCCGTCTGTGGGCAGCCATTCGAGCCGTCCTCCCCCGGGCAGCCCATCCAGGCCGGGCAGATTGGCCACCGCCAGCAGTTCGTCGCCACGCCAGAGCAGCGGCAAACGGCCGCGCAGGAACGGCGGTACCTTGCGCTCGTTGAGCAGGCGCTTCAGATCGCGAGTACCGCGACCGGGCACCACCAGGCGTTCGCCGCCCTGGCGATAGGCGATCCGCCAGCCAGATTCGGCGCCCTCCCCGGCGAAGACCAGTCGACCATTGCCAGGAAGCTCCAGGGTATTGGCGTGCGTGGTGACGACCGGGGGCGGCGGCTCCACCGACCACGTCGCGGGCACCCACCAGATCCGCCCGGCGCCCCGGCTCACGCTGCCGCCTTCCAGTTGCCAGAGCGGATCGCTCGCTTCACCGCTATCGCGCAGGGCCTGCCAACCGGCCCAATGGGCGCTGTCCGGCTGGCGGGTCAAGGAAGCCAGCCAGGCGCGCAGGGCATTGCGCTGCCGCGCCTCGCTCAGGGCCTGCAAGGGCGCCAGGGCCAGGCTGGGTAGCGGCAGCCAGGCAAAGGACTGCTCGCCCACCTGGGCCTGCTGCAGATCGAGGGTAGCCAACTCGCCGAGCAGTTCGTCGGCTTCGGCCAGATGAGCGGCACTGCGCGCCATGACCTGAGCGACACCCGGCCAGCGACGCTGTAGCCGTGGCAACACCTCGTGCCTGAGGTAGTTGCGATCCAAATGGGTATCGGCATTGCTGGGATCTTCGATCCAGCTCAGCCCCGCGGCCTCGGCATAGGCCAATAGGGTGCTGCGCGGCTCGTCCAGCAAGGGTCGCCAGAGACGACCGACCGCAAAGGGCCGCTCGCCCGGCATGCCAGCCAGCCCCTTCACCCCGGCGCCGCGCACCAGGCGTAGTAGCAGGGTTTCCAGTTGATCATCACGATGCTGGCCGAGCACCAGGCAGCCATCCGCTGGAAGGACCTGGGCGAAGGCGGCATAGCGCGCCTCGCGGGCAGCGCGCTCGAGACTGGCGGCCTGGTCGGGGCGGACGTGGTGGACATCCAGGGGCACCGCCAACGCCGCACAGACCACGGCGCAGTGGCTGACCCAGGCATCGGCGGCCGACTGCAGCCCATGGTGCACATGGACCGCCTGCAGGTCGGCAAGCAGGCCGCGCTCACGCAACTGCGCGAAGAGCTGCAGCAGGACGGTGGAGTCCAATCCGCCGGAGAAGCCCACCCGCCAGTGACGGGTAGGCGGCTGCCGCGCCAGGCGGGCCTGCAGCCGGTCCAGCAGACTCATGGGGGCGGGATCAGGAGATGCCGTAGCTCATCAGCCGCTCGTAGCGACGCTCCAGCAGCGCCGGCACGTCGTAGCCCTTGAGGTCGTCGAGTTGTTGCAGCAGCGCGCTGCGCAGGCTGGCGGCCATGGCCTGGGGATCGCGGTGCGCGCCACCCAGGGGCTCGTCGATCACTTGGTCGACGATGTTCAGGCTCTTCAGGCGCTCGGCGGTGATGCCCATGGCCTCGGCGGCATCGGGGGCCTTCTCGGCGGTCTTCCACAGGATGGAGGCACAGCCTTCCGGCGAGATCACCGAGTAGGTGGAGTGC
>CAUQPA010000092.1:0-10551 GCA_963519325.1 uncultured Pseudomonas sp.
GGCCAGCACGGTGGCCTTGGCCTTGACGTAGACGGTCTCGCCGGTCTCGATGCAAATGGCGATGACACCGACCACGACGCCATCCTGGTTCTTCACCAGGTCCACGGCGTACCACTCGTTGAGGAATACCGTGTTGTTCTTCAGGTTGCCCTGATAGAGGGTGTGCAGCAGGGCATGACCGGTACGGTCGGCCGCGGCGCAGGTACGGGCGGCCTGACCACCCTTGCCGTAATCCTTGGACTGACCGCCGAAGGGACGCTGGTAGATGCGGCCCTGCTCGGTACGGGAGAACGGCAGACCCATGTGCTCGAGTTCGAAGACCGCTTCCGGGCCGACGGAGCACATGTATTCGATGGCGTCCTGGTCACCGATGTAGTCCGACCCCTTGACGGTGTCGTACATGTGCCAGCGCCAGTCGTCGTTCGGGTCGGCCGAGGCGATGGCGCAGGTGATGCCGCCTTGAGCGGACACGGTGTGGGAGCGGGTCGGGAAGACCTTGGTGATCACCGCGGTCTTGTGGCCGGACTGGGCCAGTTGCAGGGCCGCGCGCATACCGGCGCCGCCTCCGCCTACGATGATGGCATCAAACGAGATATGACGAATTGTGGACATAGATCAAACACCCCAGAAGATCTGCACGCCCCAGACGAAGAACGCGAACATCGCGAACCCGCATACCGCCTGGAAGAGGAAACGCACGGCGGTAGCACCCTTGCCGATGGCCATGGTGGTCAGGTAGTCGGTGGAGATGGTCCACATACCGACCCAGGCATGAACGCAGATGGACACCAGCGCCAGCAGGCTGAAGATGCGCATCAGGGTGTGGGAGAACAGGCCGTGCCATTGCTCGAAGGTGAGCCCTGGGTGAAGGATCAGGAAGCCGATCAAGAACAGGAAGTAGACCGCGAGGACGACTGCCGAGACCCGTTGCGCCATCCAGTCATAGAGACCGGAACGCGAAAGATTAGTGACGTTGGTTACCATACCCAAACCCCTGCCAGAATGATCAGAACTGCGGAAATGACCAGCACTAGCTGCGCGCCCAGCTTGCCGCCCTGCAGGGTTTCACCGGCGCCGCCATCCATGATCAGGTGCCGAATGCCGGCAACCAGGTGGTACAGCAACGCGGACAGCAGACCCCAGATCACGAGCTTGACCAGCGGATAGGCCAGAAAAGCTTTCACCTGGCCGAAGCCTTCCTCACTACCCAGCGACAGGTGCAGCCCATAGAGCATTACCGCGATGCCGAGGAACAGGATGACGCCGGAGATACGGTGAAGAATCGAGGTATAAGCTGTGATAGGTAGTTTGATGGTCCTGAGATCTAGGTTTACAGGTCGTTTGCTATTCACGGCTTCTTTCACACTGAGGGCCCAATTGCGGTCGGGCTAGTTATAGGAGATCCCACATCTGCTACACGCTTCTGGAGAGAAGCGTCGACCGCTCGGCATCAGCTCGCCGACCCGGTACGGTCGGGCGAGAATTATAGACAGTTAGCCTACTCATGACAAACGCGGATGCCCGATTCCGACGTCGCGAGCTGATATTCAGAAGCCTGCGTGTTAATGTCTTTTCGCCGCACAATCCGCCCAGAAAGAGCCTTTAGGGTGATATTTTCGTAAATTGACTTTCAAATTTATCCCTCTATAGTGGGCGAGGCCCTGAGTGGAGGGTTTATTGATGATTTCAAAGCAAAATAAGGAGGCCTAATGGCTGACAAGAAAGCGCAGTTGATCATCTCGGGAGCGGATCCGGTTGACCTGCCCGTTATGTCCGGCACCCTCGGCCCGGACGTGATCGATGTTCGCAACCTCACCTCCACTGGTGTGTTCACCTTCGACCCGGGCTTCATGTCCACCGCCTCGTGCGAGTCCAAGATCACCTACATCGATGGTGACAAGGGCATCCTGCTGCACCGCGGCTATCCCATCGAGCAATTGGCGGAGAAATCCGACTACCTCGAGACCTGTTACCTGCTGCTCAAGGGTGAATTGCCGAACGCGCAAGAGAAGACGCAGTTCGTCGATACCATCAAGAACCACACCATGGTTCACGAGCAACTCAAGACCTTCTTCAACGGCTTCCGCCGCGATGCCCACCCCATGGCCATCATGTGCGGCGTGGTCGGCGCCCTCTCGGCCTTC
Source organism: uncultured Pseudomonas sp. (assembly GCA_963519325.1). Classification (GTDB taxonomy): domain Bacteria; phylum Pseudomonadota; class Gammaproteobacteria; order Pseudomonadales; family Pseudomonadaceae; genus Chryseomonas. Next base: position 2,145 of record CAUQPA010000092.1, read on the forward strand.
TACCACGACTCCCTGGACATCACCGATCCGCATCACCGCGAGATCTCGGCGATGCGCCTGATCGCCAAGATGCCGACCCTGGCCGCCATGGTGCACAAGTACTCCATGGGCCAGCCGATGATGTATCCCCGCAACAACCTGGGATACGCGGAAAACTTCCTGCACATGATGTTCAACACCCCGTGCGAGGAAAAGCCGGTCAGCCCGGTGCTGGCGCGCGCCATGGATCGCATCTTCATCCTGCATGCGGACCACGAGCAGAACGCCTCCACCTCCACCGTCCGCCTGGCCGGTTCTTCGGGTGCCAACCCCTTCGCCTGTATCGCTGCCGGTATCGCCGCCCTGTGGGGACCGGCTCACGGCGGAGCCAACGAAGCGGTACTGAAGATGCTGGACGAGATCGGCGATGTCGCCAACATCGACAAGTTCGTGGCCAAGGCCAAGGACAAGAACGATCCGTTCAAGCTGATGGGCTTCGGCCACCGCGTCTACAAGAACTTCGATCCGCGCGCCACGGTGATGAAGCAGACCTGCGACGAGGTGCTGGCGGAACTCGGCATCAACGATCCGCAGCTGGAACTGGCCATGCGCCTGGAAGAACTGGCGCGCAAGGATTCCTACTTCGTCGAGCGCAACCTCTACCCGAACGTGGACTTCTACTCCGGCATCATCCTCAAGGCGATCGGCATCCCGACCAGCATGTTCACCGTGATCTTCGCCATGGCGCGTACCGTCGGCTGGATCTCGCACTGGCAGGAAATGCTCTCCGGCCCCTACAAGATCGGCCGGCCGCGCCAGCTGTACACCGGCGTGACCCAGCGCGACATCCCGGATGATCGCGGCTGATCCATCCCCATGAAAAAGCCCCGCCTCGGCGGGGTTTTTTTATGTCTGCAGCACAAGAACCAGAGTCGGGCGCAAGAAACGCCAGACAAGAAAAAGCCCGCACAAGGCGGGCTTCTTCACATCGGGATCAGGCGAATTACTTGGCCTGAGCTTCGACTTCGGCTTCTACGCGGCGGTTAACAGCGCGACCGGCTTCGGTGGCGTTGTCGGCAACCGGGCGGGACTCACCGTAACCAACAGCGTTCACGCGGCCACCCTGCACGCCGTACTGGTTGACCAGTACGTTACGCACGGCGTTGGCACGACGCTCGGACAGCTTCTGGTTGTAGGCGTCGGTGCCGACGGAGTCGGTGTGGCCTTCAACGGTGGTGGTGGTCTGCGGGTACTGCTGCATGAAGTCAGCCAGGTTCTTGATGTCGGCGTAGCTGTTGGGCTTGACCACGGCCTTGTCGAAATCGAACTTCACGTCCAGCTCGACGCGAACGGTCTCAGCGGCAGCCGGGCAGCCGGTAGCGTCAACGGTGACGTTGGCCGGAGTGTTCGGGCACTTGTCGACGTTGTCGCAGACGCCGTCGTTGTCGGAATCGGTGCAGACGTCGGCAACGGGGGCCGGAGCCGGAGCCGGAGCGACGGCCTTCTTGGTGGAACCACCGAAGTTCAGACCCACACCAACAGCAGCGCTCCACTCGGTATCGCCGTAGTCGATGTTGTAGTTGGCTTGCACGCCGGTACGGGCATACAGGTTCTCGGTGAAGTAGTACTTCAGGCCGGCGCCAACGTTGGCGTAGGTGGAGTGGTCACGACCACCTTCGTTGATGTCGCGGTTGCTGATGGACTGGTGAGCGAAGCCACCGGACACGTACGGACGCAGGCCGACGCCGGGCTGACCGAAGTGGTAGTAGGCGTCCAGAGCGGCCAGGCTGCCCTTGATGTTCTTGTGGCCCAGGTCGTGGTCGCCACGGGCGTTGTGGTACTCACCGTAGGACAACGCCAGCTCAACGTCGTCGGTCAGGAAGTAGCCAACGGAACCGCCGTACAGGTCGGCGTTGGTCATGTTGCGCTGGCTGTCGGTGAACAGACGGCTGCCGAACAGCTCGGTCTCAACGGCGCCTTGACCTTGTGCCAGAGCGCTCAGCGAGGCGCTTGCCAGCAGGGAGCCGATCACGACGCCCAAGGTGCTCTTCAGTTTCATCCTTTGTATCCCCATTTTAGTGGTACTAATTCCGGCAATCTCCGGAGGCTTCGACAACAAGTTTTCGTGAAGTTCAAAACCTTACGGCTGACACATCTGGTCAGCCCTCAACTTCAGCTGCGAACTTGTCACGCAGTTTGTCGAGTGCTCGCTTGTAACGCATCTTGGTGGCGCTGAGGCCCATGTGCATGATGTCGGCGATCTCCTGGAACTCCAGCTCCGCGACGAAGCGCAGCACCAGGATCTCCCGATCCACCTGACCCACATGGACCAGCCAGCGATCCATACCACCCTTTTCCTCCAGCTTCGGCGCTCGTTCCTCCGAGGCTTCTTCCATCGGGTCGAGGCTTAATGCTTCCACCAGGCGGCGCTTGCGCCGCTCCTTGCGGTACTGCGTGATGCACTCGTTGTAGGTGATGCTGTACAGCCAGGTCTTGAATTTCGACTTGCCCTCGAAATTCTTCAAACCGTAAAGCACCTTCAGCATGATCTCCTGGCAGACATCGTCCGCATCCCGGTAGTTCCCCAGGTAACGGGCGCAGACGTTGAACAGGGTGCGCTGGTAACGGCGCATCAGTTCCTCGTAGGCTCGCGTCACGTGGAAGAGTTCGCCATGCGCACGCTGGACCAGCTCTTCATCGCTGAGCGTGGTCGGATCGTAGGCATGGGGGGCAGGCTTGTTCAAGACGGAGTTGGCTACCAAAAATTGGCGGGCATGATAGCCATCTCCGCGGCGCCTGTCAGCGACTGCGCACCTGGGCCTCCAGTAATAGACGGTTCGGAATCGAAACGATATCGCCCTCCTCGGTCAGGATGAGGGTCTTGGCGGTACCGATTTCCTCGATCTCGCCTTCGACGTCCGCCAGGGTCACCCACTGGCCGACTTCATAGAGTTCGCGTACGTAGATCCCGGCCAGGATCTGCGACACCAGCCCGCGACTGCCCAGGCCGAGCGCCAGGGCAGCGGCCAGGGCGAAGGCGGTGAGCACGATGGCGATCACCAGGTTCAGCAGCTCGGTCTTGATCTCCAGCTGCCCGACCGCCACCGAGATGGAAATGATGATGACCAGGCCCTGGGCGAGGCGCCCCAGGCCGGCCGCATAGTCCAGGCCGACGCCTTCGGCGGCGCCATGCACAAGGCCGCTGACCAGCTGCGCCAGCAGGACGCCGACGATGAGCACCAGGGCTGCGCCGAAGATCTTGGGCACATAGAGAGCCATGACGTCCAGGGTGGAGGAGACGCGCTGCAGGCCCAGGGACTCGGCGGCCGAGACCAGGAACACCAGCAGCACGAACCAGTAGACGATCCGGCCGATCAGGGTGGTGACCGGCATGCGGATGCCGATCTTGGCCAGTTGCTTGGTGACTCCCGCGCCGGCGAGGACGCGGTCGAGCCCGAGTTTGGCGAGCACCTTGGAGAGGACGGTGTCGAGGATCTTGGCCACGGCGAAGCCGGCCAGGATCACCACCAGGGCACCGAAGACATTGGGGATGAAGCCTGCCACCTTGCTCCACAGGGTGGTCATGGCGGACAGCAGGCTCTGGGTCCAGATATCGAATTCCATCTACGTCGGGGTCTCCGGGGACGGTGCGGTACGAGTGCTGCGCCGTGACCGCGGCTTTATATGAGGGGCGCCATTGCCCAGCGCCAGCAACAGGGCCGACATCCAGTGGCGCCCGACCAGATCGAACAGCGCACCGGCACCGACCTGGCGGTTGGCGGTCTTGAGCACACGGTGCAGGCGGGCCTGGTCATCGCCCTCCTCGTCCTGGGCGTGAGCCGGGGTATTGAGGAGCGCCTTGAGGGACGCTTCGAAAGGATCGTGCATGAGCACCTCGCTGGTCGTTTTCACTTGACGCAGCGAGGTGGAGACGGGTCACAGCCAGCGGAGTCGGCGGAACAGCCAGACCTGGAATACCGCCACGGCGCCGATCAGCACGCAGGCCGCGAGGAAGCCGAAGGGCGAGGAAGAGCCGGGCAGCCCGCCCATGTTCATGCCGAGCAGGCCGGTGATGAAGCTGATGGGCAGGAAGAAGCCGGTGATGATGGCCAGCAGATAGAGGGTGCGATTGGTCCGCTCGGTGGTGGCCCGCTGCTCGGCTTCCTGCAGCAGCGCGATCCGCTCGCGCATCAGCTCCAGTTCTTCCAGGTTGCGCACCAGGCTGTTGTGCAATTCGCTCCAGTAGCCCTGGCTCTGCGCCTCGACGAACCAGGCCGGCTTGCCGCGCGCCAGATCCGCATAGATGTCGCGCTGGGGAGCGAGGTACCGGCGCAATCCTGTCGAGCGCCGCCGGAGGGTGAGGACCTGGCCGTGATCGGGCAGGCTGTTCTCGTCCTGGTCGACGTGCTCTTCCAGGCTATCGAGTTGATCGGACAGGCCGCGCACCAGGTCGTCGACCCGGCTAGTCATGTAGCTGGCGAGGTAGAGCACTAGGTCCTCGGCGCTCTGGGCACCGATGCCCGCCTCCAGGTCTTCCTGCACTTCAGCGGCGGCCTTCATGGGTCTCATGCGCAGCGAGATGACCCGGCGTTTGTCGACGAAGACCCGCAGCGAGACCATGTCCTCGGGTACGGCCCCGGGATTGAGATTCACCCCGCGCAGGAACAGCAAGAGGCTGTCGTTGGGCTGGGCGACCAGACGCGGACGGGTCGCCTCTTCGAGCAGCAGGTCACAGGCGAATTCGCTGAGCCCGCTGGACTGCCTTAGCCAGGCCTGGGCTTCGGGGACGCTGCGATCCCAGTGCAACCACAGGACTTCGTTGGGCGCTGGCTCGACCTCCGCCAGTTCACGGCGGCTGAGGCGTCGCCCACCCCCGCGGCCGTCGAGGAGATAGCCATAGATGAGGCCCTGTTCCACATCGCTGTCGTACTGCTGCATCTACCTTCTCGTACAGGGATCGCGACCCCTCGGTCAGCAATCCGGCGCGTGACTGACTGGCGGGCAGGCGGCACGCGTCGATAATGAATGGCTGGGTCCTGCCTGGGCGAGGCCCGTCCATGACGGGCCTCGCGGTCAGGATCAGGCGTTGCCTTCGGCCAGGAAGAACCAGGTGTCGAGGACGGAGTCCGGGTTGAGCGAGACGCTCTCGATGCCCTGCTCCATCAGCCACTTGGCCAGGTCGGGATGGTCCGAAGGACCCTGACCGCAGATGCCGATGTACTTGCCCGCCCGGTTGCAGGCGGCGATGGCATTGGCCAGCAGCTTCTTGACCGCCGGATTCCGCTCGTCGAACAGGTGGGCGATGATGCCGGAGTCGCGATCCAGGCCCAGGGTGAGCTGGGTCAGGTCGTTGGAGCCGATGGAGAAGCCGTCGAAGTGCTCGAGGAACTCGTCGGCCAGCAGGGCGTTGGACGGCAGCTCGCACATCATGATGACGCGCAGGTCGTTCTCGCCCCGCTTGAGGCCGTTCTCGCCCAGCAGCTCGACCACCCGCGCCGCCTCGTCCAGGGTGCGCACGAAGGGCACCATGAGCTCGACGTTGGTCAGGCCCATCTCCTCGCGCACCTTCTTCATGGCGCGGCATTCCAGCTCGAAGCAGTCGCGGAAATTCTCGCTGATGTAGCGGGAGGCGCCGCGGAAGCCCAGCATGGGGTTCTCTTCCTCGGGTTCGTAGAGCTTGCCGCCGATGAGGTTGGCGTATTCGTTGGACTTGAAGTCCGACAGGCGCACGATGACCTTCTTCGGCCAGAAGGCCGCGGCCAGGGTCGCCACCCCCTCAACCAGCTTCTCGACATAGAAGCCGACCGGGTCGGGATAGCCGGCGATGCGCTTGTCGACGCTTTCCTTCACGTCGAAGGGCAGGCTGTCGTAGTTGAGCAGCGCCTTGGGGTGCACGCCGATCATGCGGTTGATGATGAATTCGAGGCGCGCCAGGCCGACGCCGGCATTGGGCAGCTGGGCGAAGTCGAAGGCGCGATCGGGGTTGCCGACGTTCATCATGATCTTGAACGGCAGCTCGGGCATGGCATCCACCGAACTCTGGCGGATGTCGAAGTCCAGCTCGCCTTCGTAGATCAGGCCGGTATCACCCTCGGCGCAGGACACGGTGACGGTCTGGCCGTCCTTTAGCAGGCTGGTGGCGTTGCCGCAGCCGACCACCGCCGGGATCCCCAGCTCACGAGCGATGATGGCGGCGTGGCAGGTGCGACCGCCACGGTTGGTGACGATGGCGCTGGCGCGCTTCATCACCGGCTCCCAGTCCGGATCGGTCATGTCCGAGACCAGGACGTCGCCGGGCTGCACCCGGTCCATCTCGCTGACGTCGCGGATGATCTTGACCTTGCCCGCGCCGATGTGCTGGCCGATGGAACGCCCTTCGACCAGCACCTGGCCTTTTTCCTTGAGCAGGTAGCGCTCCATGACGGTGGCGCTGGCGCGGCTCTTCACCGTCTCGGGACGGGCCTGGACGATGTAGAGCTTGCCGTCGTCACCGTCCTTGGCCCATTCGATGTCCATGGGCCGACCGTAGTGACGCTCGATGATCAGCGCCTGCTTGGCCAGTTCGCTGACCTCGGCGTCGGTGATGGAGAAACGCGCACGATCGGCAGGCTCGACGTCGACGGTACGGACCGAGCGACCGGCCTTGGCTTCCTCGCCGTAGACCATCTTGATGGCCTTGCTGCCCAGGTTGCGCCTGAGGATGGCCGGGCGACCGGCTTCCAGGGTGGGCTTGTGGACATAGAATTCGTCCGGGTTGACCGCGCCCTGCACCACGGTCTCGCCCAGGCCATAGGCGGCGGTGACGAAGACCGCGTCGCGGAAGCCCGATTCGGTGTCCAGGGTGAAGAGCACGCCGGCGGCGCCGGTCTCGGAGCGGACCATGCGCTGCACGCCGGCGGACAGGGCCACCAGCTTGTGGTCGAAGCCCTGGTGCACGCGGTAGGCGATGGCGCGGTCGTTGAAGAGGGAGGCGAAGACTTCCTTGGCCGCGCGGATGACGTTGTCGACGCCGCGGATATTGAGGAAGGTCTCCTGCTGGCCGGCGAAGGAGGCATCCGGCAGGTCTTCGGCGGTGGCCGAGGAGCGCACGGCGACCGCCAGGTTGGGATTGCCTTCGGAAATCCGCGCGAAGGCGGTGCGGATCTCGGCGTCCAGGCGCTCCGGGAAGGGCGCATCCATGACCCACTGGCGAATCTGGGCACCGGTCTTGGCCAGGGCGACGACGTCATCGACGTCCAGCGCATCGAGGGCGGCGTGGATACGCTCGTTCAGCCCGCTCTGCTCGAGGAAGTCGCGATAGGCCTGGGCCGTGGTGGCGAAGCCGCCCGGCACGGAGACGCCCGCGCCGGCCAGGTTGGCGATCATCTCGCCGAGGGATGCGTTCTTGCCGCCCACACGCTCGACGTCATGCACGCCAAGCTGTTCCAGGGAAATTACATACTCGTCCAAGGTCTTCTCTCCATCTTGTGTCTTTGTGGGAAAGCAGTACGCCTCGGCGCTCGTCCCATGGACAGTGGACGGCGGTAGGTTACAGTGCAGCGATCCCTGCCCCGCACGCCACCTGGACGTCCATGCCATGCAACGAACCGCCTTTTTCATCTCCGACGGTACCGGCATCACGGCCGAAACCCTCGGTCAGAGCCTCCTGGCCCAGTTCGGGGACATCACCTTCAGGAAGATCACCCGCCCCTACGTGGATACGCTGGAGAAGGCCAGGGCGATGGTACAGCAGATCAACGCCGCCGCCGTCCAGGACGGCGCGCGACCCATCATCTTCGATACCATCGTCAACCGCGACATCCGGGCCATTCTGGACCAGTCGAACGGGTTCATGATCGACATCTTCTCCACCTTTTTATCCCCGCTGGAACGGGAACTTTCCGCCGAATCTTCGTATTCGGTAGGGAAGTCACATTCGATCATGCACAACAGCCACTACATGGAGCGCATCGAGGCCGTCAATTTCGCACTCGAAAACGACGACGGCGCCCGCACCACCCACTATGCCCAGGCCGACCTGATCCTGGTCGGGGTCTCGCGCTGTGGCAAGACGCCCACCTGCCTCTATATGGCGCTGCAGTACGGCATCCGCGCCGCCAACTATCCGCTGACCGAAGAGGACATGGAGCGCCTGCAGCTGCCCGCCTCGCTCAAGACCCATAGAGACAAGCTGTTCGGCCTGACCATCGACGCGGAGCGCCTGGCGGCGATCCGTCACGAGCGCCGGCCGAACAGCCGTTATGCGAGCTTTGCCCAGTGCGAATTCGAACTGCGCGAGGTGGAGAGTCTGTTCCGTCGCGACAACATCTCCTTCATCAACACCACGCATTTTTCCGTGGAGGAAATCTCGGCGAAAATTCTGGTGGAGAAAGGCGTGGAAAGACGGTTTAAATAGCCCCTCCCCCTCTTCCACCGCGCCCCCGGGGCG
>CAUQPA010000093.1:0-10507 GCA_963519325.1 uncultured Pseudomonas sp.
CCCTCGCTCTCGTGCAAGCTTGCCAGGGCGCTATCCACTCCTGGCCGTCCCTCGCTACGCCAGGCGCGCTCCACCCTCCCGGCCTGTTCGCTGAGCACGGCCCGTGCCGCTGGCTCCAGACGATAGCCGCGAATCTCCATGGCCCGCCCCCAGCTCCAGCTCAGCCAGACGATCAGCAGGCAGGCGGCCAGGGTAAGGGCCAGGAGCTTCCAGAACAACGAATGGCGCGACGGTAACGGGCTCATGCCTCGGTCCGCAGCAGGACGTAGCCCTGGCCCCATACCGTGCGAATTTCTACCGAGAGGCAACCGGCCTGCTGCAATTTGCGGCGCAGGTGGCTGACGTGCATGTCGAGACTACGATCATGGCGCGACCACGCTCGCAGCAGGGCCTGGTGATAGATCAGCGGTTTGCTCAGTACCACCCCTGCCTGGCGCCAGAGTAGCTGCAGCACGCGGTACTCCGAGGCGGTGAGGCCCAGCCAGCGATCCTGGTGGCGCACGTCCTGTTGCAAGGTTACGAACGCCAGCGGAATGTCGGCGGCCAGGGGTTCCGGCGGCTCACCCACGGCTCGTTCGAAGGCGATGCGTCGGCGCAGGGCTTCGATGCGCACCTGCAATTCGTCGAGACTGAAGGGCTTTGGCAGGTAGTCGTCGGCGCCACTGCGAAATCCCTGGATGCGATCGCTCTCGCTGCCCAGGGCAGAGATGAGGATTACCGGCACTCTGCTCTGCTGACGCAATTCACGCAGCAATTCCAGACCATTGCCACCAGGCAGCAGGATGTCCAGCAGGACCAGTTCGACGAACTCCGCAGCCAGCCACCGCCGCGCCGACTCAAGGGTCGTGCAAAGTCGAGGCTGGTAGCCGCGCGCCTCGAGCTGGTCACTCAGATGGGCGCCCAGCAGCGGATCGTCTTCGATGATGAGGATGCGCAGACCAGGCATGGGCGCTGACGAGGAGGTCGGCAGAGAGGAAAGCTGCATGGCAATACCGGGTAGAGACAGAGGCGATAGGAAACTGTAATTTTCGTAAAGATAATATTTCTCAATTGCAAACGAATACTAACATCCTGCTCCGCGCAGATCAGCAGAGCGGTGCCAAGCCACGAACGGCTTGGCCAAGCCGCCCCGAGCGCCTCTCGCCTTTTATCTGGAGCATCGGATGCAACCTCGAATCACCCTCCTCCGCTTTGCCGTTCTCGCGGCCATTGCCCCGGCCTCTCTGGCGTTCGCCGCCGACTCGGACCCACGCCTGGCGCAGGCGACCGAGCTAGAGGACACCGTCGTGCTCGGCACTGCCGAAGAAGAACTCAAGCAGGCGGCCGGCGTGTCCATCATCACCGCCACGGACATCGCCAAGCAGCCGCCGACCAACGACCTGTCGGACATCATTCGCAAAATGCCGGGCGTCAACCTGACCGGCAACAGCGCCAGTGGCCAGCGCGGCAACCAGCGTCAGATCGACATCCGCGGCATGGGTCCGGAAAACACCTTGATCCTGATCGACGGCAAGCCGGCCAGCAGCCGCAATGCGGTCCGCTATGGTCGCCGTGGCGAGCGCGACAGTCGCGGCGACACCAATTGGGTGCCGGCCGAACAGGTGGAGCGCATCGAGGTACTGCGGGGTCCGGCAGCGGCACGCTATGGCTCGGGCGCAGCCGGTGGTGTGGTCAACATCATCACCAAGGGACCCTCGACGGAACACCACGGCAGCCTCAATCTGTTCGCCAACGTTCCAGAGCACAGCGAGGAAGGCGCCACCCGGCGCGCCAACTTCGGCCTCAGCGGCCCGCTCACCGAGACCCTCTCCTACCGGGTCTACGGCAACCTGAACAAGACCGACCGCGACGACGACAGCATCAACGCCGGTCACCAGCCGCCGGGTGAAACGCCGCCAGCCGGGCGCGAGGGCGTACGCAACCGCGATATCAACGGTCTGCTCAGCTGGCAGCTGACCCCGGCGCAGCGCCTGGAGCTGGAGGCGGGCTTCAGTCGCCAGGGCAACATCTACGCCGGTGACAGCCAGAACAACAACGATATCACCAGCGCCAATCTGTCGCGCTGGCTGGGCCGGGAGACCAACCGGCTCTATCGAGACACCTTCGCCGTCACCCACCACGGCGACTGGGATTTCGGCAGCAGCCTGGCCTATCTGCAGTACGAGCACACCCGCAACAATCGCCTCATCGAAGGCACCGGTGGCAGCACCGAGGGCGCCATCGCCGGCAGCGAATACGGCAGCATCAACCTCAAGAGCTACACCGCCCACGGCGAGGTAAACCTGCCGCTGGAGGCCGGGGTGCAGCAGGTACTGACCCTGGGTGCGGAGTGGAATCGTAGTGAGTTGGACGATCCCGTCTCCACTACCCAGAGCTTGGGCTTCGGCACCATTCCTGGCTATGCCACTGGCGCTCGTAGCAGCCAGTCTTCGGCGACCTTGAGTTCGCTGTTCGTCGAGGACAACCTGGAGGTGCGACCGGGCACCATCCTGACGCCCGGCCTGCGGTTGGACCACCACGATGAGTTCGGCAACAACTGGAGCCCGAGTCTCAACCTCTCCCAAGAGCTGACCGACGACCTGACGCTCAAGGCCGGTATCGCCCGCGCCTTCAAGGCGCCTAATCTCTATCAGTTGAACCCCGACTACCTGATCAGCAGCCGCGGTAACGGCTGCCCCATCGGTCGTAGCGTGAGTTGCTACCTGATCGGCAACGCGGACCTGCGGCCCGAGGTGAGCGTAAACAAGGAGCTGGGCCTGCAATTTCAGCGTGATGGCTGGGCCGCCGGCATCACCTATTTTCGCAACGACTACCGCAACAAGATCGTGGCTAGCAACACTGTCTACGCCACCACTAGCAGCGGTGCCGACGTGCTGCAATGGACCAACGCCGAGCGCGCGGTGGTGGAAGGCCTGGAGGGCAACCTCACCATTCCGCTGGCGGAGCGCCTGACCTGGACCAGCAACCTGACTTGGATGCTGCAATCGAAAGACAAGGAGACCGGTGATCCGCTGTCGCTGATCCCGCGTTACACCCTCAACTCCATGCTCGACTGGCAGGTAACGGACCAGCTCTCCACCCAACTGAGCCTGACCAGCTATGGCCGCCAGCAGCCGCCGAGCCGCCCGGCCCTGCGCCTGGAGGCGACCAATGGAGTGAATGACGACGAGTTGGGCAGCTACAGTCTGGTGGGCCTGAATCTCGGCTATCAAGTCAACGCCAACCTACGCCTGGGCGCCGGTATCGATAACCTGCTAGACAAGCGCCTGTTCCGCGAGGGCAACGCCAGCGATGCGGGCGCGGCCACCTACAACGAACCGGGCCGGACCTTCTATACCAGTCTTAGCGCTTCCTTCTAAGCCGAAGAACAAGCTCGCGCCGGTCGTCCCGGCGCGGGCTTTTGCCTAGCGGCTAGAAAAGCCCCGGCTTTGCTCTGCGCCAGCCTTGCATGCAGAGGCTCGAAGTAGCCGCTGAGCCGCTCGTGGCCCTTACCGTGGAGTTTGCCGTCTGGGCATTTGGCTCAGCAGCTGTCGTAGTAGACAACCTCGGATTGCTGTAACGCATTCGCAGCAATCCTGAGTAGCGCCCCGTTAATGCCCTGCGAGCTGGTCGATCAGTACTTGCCAATCGAAAGGCTCGGCATAAGGGATGTCCAGGTCCGCCATGCGCTGCACCAGATCACGCTGAGCCGCGCTGATCGCCAGACTCATGCGTGGCTCCAGGCCCGCATCGGCGACGGTCTTGGCAACCTCTTGCATTTCTTCGGACCGACGCCGACCGTGCTCCGCCACGCGGCTGATCAGGTAGTGCGGCTGGCGAGCATCCCAGCCCATGTACGGGAAGCTGGCGTGCAGTGACGCGAGTACCCGCTCCTCCGCACCATAGTGGCGGGCGGCCGACAGGCATTCCGTCGTAAGCGCTTCGAGTCCCTTGATCATCACGCTGCGACACATCTTGATGGCGGAAGCCACGCCTACCTCTTCGGCCACGACCTTTACGTTGAAGCCAAGCTCGCCTAGCGTGTCGGCCAGGGCGGCAGCGTCGGGGCCGCCCAGGAGCAGCGGCGTAGCCAGGCGCTGAGGCGGCACCGGCGCCATAACGGCGACATCCAGGTAAGCGGCGCCGCCCCTTGTCACAGCGCTTTCCCCCGCCTTCTTGGTCGCCGGCGCGACAGAATTCAGGTCAAGAAAGTACTGCCCAGGTTTCAGTTGCATGCCTGCTTCCGTCGCGACTTCCAACGCGGATCCAGCGGTCACCGTGGAGAACACCAGGTCAGTGTCAGCCAGAGCGGCATCGAGCGTGCGGCACAGGTCGACCCCGGCCACCCGAGCCTTTTCCAGCAGTCGTTGGCCGGCTTCGGGATCGGCAACCAACAGGTCATACGCCTTGACGGCAATACCTCGCGCAGCGAGGTCTGCAGCCAGGATTCCACCGGCTTCGCCATAGCCGATAAAGGTCACGCGGGGCAAGGAAACAGAGTTCATTTGGTAGGCTCCAACGGGGCTGAGGAGGCGGTCGCTGCCGCGCTAGACGTGGCTTGAGAGGTATCGCGAAGACAGGCGTCGAAGGCGCTGCGATCGAACAGGCCCTCCCACCGCGAAATGACGAACACGGCCACGCTGTTGCCGATCACATTGGTGGTCGAGGTCGCGATGGCCAGCACTCGATCAATGCCAAACAGCAGGCCCAGGCTACCCAGCGGCAGCACCCGGATGGACTCCAGGGTGGCGGCCAGTTTGATGACTGCCCCGCCTGCGGCTCCAGCCCCACCTTTCGACGTCAGTAGCATCACACCGAGCAGGGTGATCACTTGCGAGGGACTGAGCGCCGTATCCGTCGCTTGCGAAAGAAAGCCCAGGCCACACGCCATGTACAGGCAGGCGCCGTCGATGTTGAAGCTATAGCCAGCCGGCAACACGAAGCCCACCACGGCCTTGTCGCATCCGGCGCGCCCCAGCTTTTCCACCAGCTTGGGAAAGGCCGCCTCGCTCGAGGCGGTGCCCATGGCGATGATGGCCTCTTCCTTGATGACGCGCAGGATGGCGAACAGCGACAGACCGGCCATCGCGCAGACCGCGCCCAGGATCACCAGGATGAAGGTCAGCACGCTCGCGTAATAGGTCAGGATGTAGCCCAACAGGTAGAGCAGCGTGGCCGAGCCGAAACTGCCGACCGCTGCGGCCATGGCGCCAAAGGCGCCCAGGGGTGACAGCCGCATGATGTAGCCAAGCAGCTTGAAGGTCAGCGTCTGTCCTTCTTCCAACAAGCGCAGGGCCAGCCAATCCGGCTTGGCACAATGAGCGAGCGCGACGCCAACCAGGATGGAGACGAACAACACCGGCAGGATGTCGCCCGTGGTAAAGGCTGAAGCCAACGTCTTGGGAATGATGGAGAGAAGGAAGTGCTCGAGGCTGAAGCTGCCGCCGGCCAGGGCGCCTTCAACGGCCTGCGCCTGGCTGGCGGCGAGGCTGTCACCCATCTGCGCGTGAAGGCCTGCTCCAGGACGTACCAGACTGACCACGACGAATCCCACCACCATCGCCAGGGTACTGACCACCTCGAAGTAGATCAGCGTCTTGATTCCGATCCGGCCAAGACGGCGGAAGTCACGGATATGGGCGATGCCCGAGACGACCGTAAAGAAGATCACCGGCCCGAGCAGCATCTTGAGCAAGGAGATGAACGCCGTACCCAACGGCTTCATACGCTGCGCCAATGCAGGATCGAGGAGTCCCAGCAGGATGGCCAGAAAGATGGCGATGAGCACCTGCACATAGAGTTTGCCCAGTAGCTTCACGGTGGCCTCTTCGAATTGTTGTTATTTGTCTTACTTAACGCTGCCAGCGGCCCACCGCCCGGGACAATGCATTCAGGCGGCACCGGCATACGTTTTTTTTATCGACAGCCTTGACCATCGCGGCTTGCCAGGGTGACTGGGGCAAAGCGCTGGCAATGCCTTTCGTCGACGCGTCAGGCACTCCGCTATCGAACGGCCCGCACGTGAGCTGCGAGTTGGAGAGCTGGCCGTTGCCAACCTCGCAGCACGCCCACCCGGGTCGCGCGTACCGCATCCGGGCTTGCGTCATTCGCCTACCGAGGGCCGCCCGCAATTGCTTTCCGCCGGGTCCGACGCCGAGCAGCTCCGCAGCCGAAGTTGTTCCGCCGATAGTGCTGCCAAGAGCGCAGAGTCAGCCTGGCAGATCCGCCATCATCACGAGAAGACTCAGCGCGCCTGACGGCCCGTGACCCCGTGGAGAGCACTGAGGCGAGAGCAGGCCCACAAAAAAAAACAGATACCTCCTTAATGATTTGGCTGAGGTGCCCAACGGCCTTCCTCTCTACATTGGGCATGCCGCAAAGGCGGAAATAGGTCCTGTGTCGCACTGCAACGGGATCGCCACCAATAAAAAAAATAGGGTACTCCCATGAGCCTCAACGCTCCCGTCGATGTGAAGGGCTGGATCGACCAGCAACCCATCACCCGCTACCAGTGGGTCATCCTCGTTCTGTGCTTCTTGATCGTCATGTTCGATGGCTTCGACGTCGCGGTGATGGGCTTCATCGCCCCCTCGCTGATGCAGGAGTGGGGCCTGTCACGCGCAGCCTTCGGCCCCGTGATGAGCGCCGCCATGATTGGTCTGGCGGTAGGCGCCTTGACGGCAGGCCCCTACGCTGACCGGTTTGGTCGGAAGACGGTCCTGCTGGTCGCGGTCAGCGGATTCGCCATCCTGAGTCTGGCCTGCGCCTTCGCCAGGACACCTCTGGAACTGGGGATCCTGCGCTTTCTCTGCGGTATCGCGCTGGGCGCTGCGATGCCCAATTGCACTACCCTGCTCGCCGAATACCTGCCCGAGCGCCGGCGTGCCCTTCTCATCACCCTGATGTTCACCGGCTTCAACCTGGGCTCTGGCGGCGGCGGCTTCCTGGCGGCTTACCTCATCCCCAACTACGGCTGGAAGGCGGTGCTGATCGCTGGCGGCGTTCTGCCATTGGCGTTGCTGCCTTTCCTCTGGTTGCTATTGCCGGAATCGGCGCGATTCATGGCGAATGAAGGCTTCCCATCCATACGCATCGCGTCTGCCCTCAACAAACTGGGTGGCCACTTTACTGCGTCGACGCGCTTCCTCGCTCACGCGGTGGACACCCAATCGAAAGCTCCCGTGGGTCAACTGTTCGGCGAGCGTTACCGGCTGGGCACCTTCGCGCTGTGGATCACCTACTTCATGGGATTGTTGGTGATCTACCTGACCATGGGCTGGCTGCCCACCCTGCTGCGCGATAGTGGTCTTTCGATCGAGCGCGCGGCGACCATCACCGGCCTGTTCCAGCTCGGTGGAACGGTGGGTGCGCTGGTGGTGGGCTGGGTAATGGATCGTCGCGATCCCAACCGGGTCATTGCCCTCGCCTACGCACTCGGCGGTGCCTGCATCCTGCTGCTGGGCAGTTTCGGCCTGGAGTCGGGTCTACTGGCCGTGGGCGTGGCTTTGGCCGGCTTCTGCATGAGTGGTGCCCAGACGGGCCTCAATGCCTTCGCACCGGGTTATTACCCGACCGCCTTCCGCGCAACCGGTGTGAGTTGGATGCTGGGCATCGGTCGCTTCGGCGCCATTTTCGGCTCCCTGATTGGGGGGACAATCCTCAGCCTTGGCCTATCCACGGCCACCCTCTTCATCCTGCTTGGCGTGCCGGCCTTCCTGGCCGCCCTTGCCATCCTCGCCAATGGCATCGCCCGGCGCCAAGCTGCTCCGGCCCTTGCGCCCTGACCCTCTAAAAGGACCTTCAAATGGCTCGTATTCTTGGCGGTCTCGCCGTCTCCCACACCCCTACCATCGGTTTCGCCGTGGATCATGACAAGCGCAACGAAGCCGCCTGGGCGCCGATTTTCGAGGGGTTCGCCCCGGTCCAGGCCTGGCTCGAAGAGCAGCGTCCGGATGTCCTCTTCTACATATTCAACGATCACATCACCTCGTTCTTCTTCGACCATTACAGTCCCTTCGCGCTGGGGGTGGATGATCGCTACGAGGTCGCCGATGAGGGCGGCAATCCCCGCACCCTTCCGGCCGTGGGCGGGCATGCCGCGCTCTCGCGGCATATCGCGGAAAGCCTCATGGCGGACGAGTTCGATATCAGTGTCTTCCGCGACCGGCCGCTGGACCATGGCTTCTTCTCACCGATGTCGGCCCTGCTCCCCCACGAGAACGGCTGGCCGGTCGAAATCGTTCCGCTGCAGTTGGGTGTGCTGCAGTTTCCCATCCCCAGCGCCCGACGCTGCTACAACCTCGGCAAGGCCCTGCGGCGCGCCATCGAAAGCTTCCCGGAAGACCTGAAGGTCGTAGTGGTCGCCACAGGCGGCCTGTCACATCAGGTCCATGGCGAACGCTGCGGCTTTAATAACCCCGAATGGGACGATCAATTCGTCGATCTGCTGGTCAACGATCCTGAGCAACTGGCACGCCTGACAATTGCCGAATACGCCACCCTAGGTGGTATGGAAGGCTCCGAGATCATTGCCTGGCTGGTGATGCGCGGTGCGCTCTCCGCCACGGTGAGCCTCAAGCACCAGGACTACTACCTGCCGTCGATGACCGGCATCGCCACAGTACTGCTGGAAAATCATGCACGCCCGGTTCCCAGCGATCTGCACGATCAGCACCGGCGGCACATGGCGCATCAGCTGGCGGGTATCGAGCAACTGGAGGGGACCTATCCGTTCACCCTGGAAAGAAGTGCTCGTGGCTATCGCCTGAACAAATTCCTTCACCAGCTGATCGAGCCGCACTGGCGCGAACGCTTTCTCAGTGAGCCTGAGGTGTTGTTTGCAGAGGCCAATCTGAGCGAGGAAGAGCAGGCGCTGGTCCGTGAGCGGGATTGGCGCGGATTGATCCGTTATGGCGTCATCTTCTTCCTGCTGGAAAAGCTGGGCGCCGTGGTTGGCGTACCCAACCTGGTGATCTATGCCGCCATGCGCGGCCAGTCCCTGGAAGACTTCCAGAAGACCCGCAATCAGCAGGTCACCTATTCGGTGGCTGCCAAGAAGGATTAGCGGGGTTTCAACGATCTGAAAGAGGTCCAGTGAGTGGCCGCTGGAATTTGCCCCCAGCGGCCATTCACTTTTCGGCTAGCAAAAGCCTTTCTGCAAGGCTCCGCCCCTAAGGACCCACTGCATGACGACGTCGCCACTGCTCTGGCCTGGGTTTCTGGCCAGTGTGCAAGGCGATGCCTGCCGGAGGGACTGAAATCGAAAGGTGAACCGCGGTGATACGGCCATACCGTGATCTCCAGCCCCATAGGCTTGTGACCGACTAGCGCGCTCGTGCGGCATTGGTAAGACAGCAGCCTTGGGGATCGAGCGAGGAAGCTAACAAGAGGTGACCAACGTCCGATTCCTGCGCTGGGCGGCTATGGCCGTCTGGCTACCAGCAAAGACAGGCTTCGGCGCTAAGCGCGGTGCGCGTCTGCAGATACGGGCGCGCCATCCGCTACTCACTGATGCGTTGTGTGCCCGCATAAGGCAGCACATGGCGGCAGGACAGTCCGACGCTAGGATTCCAGCGGACCGTGCCAGATATCCGAAGGTATCTGCACCTTGCCCTCGAATAGCAGCCGTGCCGTGCGCACCAGGCCACAACCAACGACCTGGCCGCCGGCGCGACGGATTTCGACGGTGAACTCCCCGGTAGGGTGCTCGACCGACAGCCGGAGGTGCTCACCTGGTGGCACCTCCGCAACCTCCGCCGCTACCGACCCTTCGAGCAGGCAAGCCGTGGCCACGCTCACGGCACCGAATACACCAATGGCGGTATGGCAGCGATGCGGGATGAAGGTCCGGGTGTTCAACGTGCCCCCGGCTTTCGGCGCAGCGATCAAACTCAACTTGGGCACGCTACGTTCTCGCACATCGCCCAGGTGCATGCGGGGTCCGGCTTGCAGGCGGATGGCTTCCAGCCTGTCTCTGAGATCCGTATCCGCATCCAACTGCGCGGGGCTTTCCACGCCAGTAAGTCCGAGGTCAGCCGCCTTGATCAGCACGACCGGCATACCGTTATCGATGCACGTCACGGCAACGCCTGCGATCTCATCGCGGACCGCCCCGGTGGGCAGCAGCGCACCGCAGCTGGAGCCGGCGATATCGGCAAACTCGATCACCAGCGAAGCGGCACTTCCAGGCACACCGTCGATGCGTGCATCGCCGGCATACTCGACCTGGCCATCGGGCGTAGGGACATGGGCTACGGCCAGTTGTCCGGTGTTCTCCATGAAAATGCGAACCGGTGTCACCGCCCCGCTGGCGGAGACAAGGCCCCGCTCGATAGCGAATGGGCCTACCCCGGCGAGAATGTTGCCGCAATTCTGGCCGTAATCGACCCGCGGCTCGTCCACGACGACCTGGGCGAACAGGTAGTCGACGTCAGCGTCTGGACGCTGCGAAGGGCGAACGATGGCCACCTTGCTGGTAAGGGAGTCGCCGCCACCAATCCCATCGATCTGGCGGCGATCCGGCGAACCC
>CAUQPA010000094.1:0-10496 GCA_963519325.1 uncultured Pseudomonas sp.
GGCCTGGGCCGCGGTCTCGGCCAGGCCCATGGCCACCGCGCCCGCGGCGCGCAGGGCTTCCAGGCGCTCTAGCAGGGCCGCGTCGCCGTTGACCTGCGCCTGGGTCTCGGTGCCGCTCAGGCCCAGGGTTTCGGCGCGCACGAAAATGGTCGGATTGCCGGCGTTGAGCAGGGTCACCGGCAGCCGTCCCAGACCGGCCACCTCCAGCTCGTCGAGCGCCCGTCCCGAGGGCAGCACGCTGCCATCGCTACCGGTGGGGTCGAGGAATTCGAGCACCACCTCGGCGGCGGGAAAGGCCACGCCATCGAAGCGGAAGTCGCCCTCCTCCTGCACCTCGCCGGCCACCATGGGCACCCGCGCGAGGATGCGCTTACCCAGGTTGGCCTGCCAGATGCGTACCGTGGCCAGGCCGTCACGGGGCGCCGGCACCAGGCCCTCGCTGATGGCGAAGGGACCGACGGCGGCGCTGAGATTGCCGCAGTTGCCCGACCAGTCGATCACCGGCACCTCGATGGCCGGCGCGCCGAACAGGTAGTCGACGTCGCAATCCGGCCGGCAGGAGGGGGCGATCACCACCACCTTGCTGGTGCTGGAGGTGGCGCCGCCCAGGCCGTCGATCTGCTTGCCATAGGGATCGGGGCTACCGATGACCCGCAGCAGCAGAGCATCGCGGGCAGGACCGGCGGGTGGTAGGTCGCGGGCGTGGAAGAACACGCCCTTGCTGGAGCCACCGCGCATGTAGACGGCGGGGATACGGTGTTGCGGCATGGTGGGTCTCCTCAGCCCAGGTGGTGAACAAACGATGCGCACGACGAGGCAGGCGGGTCCGCGCAGTTACCCAGTACCCTGGGGGCTGCGCCGGGATACCGACGCGATCAGCTCAGGTAGCGGCCGAACCAGCCCAGGGTGCGCTCCCAGGCCAGGCGCGCGGCGGCTTCGTCGTAGCGCGGGGTGGAATCGTTGTGGAAGCCGTGGGTGGTGCCGGGGTAGCTGTGCACCTCGAAGGTCTTGCCGGCGGCCTTGAGCGCCGCCTCGTAGGCGGCGGCGCCCTCGTTGATGCGCGGATCGTTCTCGGCGTAATGGATCAGCAGCGGCGCCTTGATCTGGGCCACCTCTTCCGCGCGCGGTTGCCGACCGTAGAAAGGCACGGCCGCCGCCAGCTCGGGATAGGCCACGGCCGCCGCATTGGCCACCCCGCCGCCATAGCAGAAGCCGGTGATGCCGACCTTGCCGGTGCTGAATTCGTGGCTCATCAGGGTTTCCACGGCGGCGAAGAAGTCGTTCATCAGCTTTTGCGGATCGACCTGTTGCTGCAGCTCGCGGCCCTTGTCGTCATTGCCGGGATAGGCACCCATGGAGGTCAGGCCATCCGGTGCCAGGGCCAGGTAACCGGCCTTGGCCAGGCGGCGGGCAACGTCCTCGATATAGGGATTGAGACCGCGATTCTCGTGCGCCACCACCACCGCCGGTACCTTGCCGCCGGCCTTGGCCGGGCGCACCAGGTAGCCACGGACCCGCCCATGGCCCTGGGGCGAGGGGTAGTAGACGTACTCGGCGACGATGTCCGGATCGGTGAATTCCACCTGGGTGGCCAGGGCGTAGTTGGGGCTCAGGGCCGCCAGCACCCCGGTGGCCGACAATCCCAGGACCGCGGCGCAGGCGCCGGCGCGGTCGAGGAAGTCGCGCCGGCTGATGCGACCGTGGACATAGAAGTCATAGAGTTCGAGCAGTTCGGGCGAGAAATCCTTGGCGGTGAGACGGGTCATCGCGGCGCTCCTCTGGCGGGACGCGGGGTGTCCGACCCGGATGGGCCGGCGCCCCGCTGACTCCCGAGTGTGCCGCGAATCGTCTGACTATGCCACCGTCACACCCGCCCGGCGCTAGGTCGACGCGCGCAACTCGTGCAGCACGGCGATCAAGGCCTCGAAGCTGACCGGCTTGTTAAGATGGCGGGCGAAACCCGCCGCCCGCGCCTTGTCGATGTCCAGCCGGGTGCCATAGCCGGACAGCGCCACCGCCGGGGTGCCGACGTTGCGATCACCCGCCCGTACCTGGCGCAGGAATTCGTGGCCGTCCATCTCCGGCATGCCGATGTCGGAGAGGATGACATCGAAATCCTGCGCCTGGGCCAGCGCCAGGCCGCTCTGAGAGTCGGTCGCCGGGGTGACTAGCACGCCCTCTTCCTCGAGCAGCAGCTGCAGGGTCTCGACGATGTCGGGAGAGTCGTCCACCAGCAGCACCCTCAGTCCGGTGATGGATTGCTCCTCCGCTCGCGCCTCCGGCGAGTGCCGGCGCTCGTCCGCGCATAGCGGCAGCCAGACGCTGAAACGCGCGCCCTGGCCGAGGCCCGCGGAATGGGCCTCGATCCGCCCGCCATGGGCCTCCACCAGCTGCTTGACCAGGGCCAGGCCGATGCCCAGGCCGTGCTGGGCGCGGGCGGTGTACTTCATTTCCGCCTGGCCGAACATCTCGAACACCCGCGGCAGGAAGTCGGGGTCGATGCCCTGCCCGGTATCACTGACGTCCAGCCGCGCCTCGCTACCGTCGACGCCCAGGCTGATCTCCACCTGGCCACCGGCCGGGGTGAACTTGATGGCGTTGTTGAGCAGGTTCCAGACGATCTGACCGATGCGGGTGGCATCCGCCTGGACGTACAGCGGCGCCTCCGGCAGCCGCGGGCAGCTGACCTGCACCTCGCCCGCCAGCGGCCGGATCACCTCGGCGATCTCGCGCAGCTGCTGCGCCAGGTCGAGGCTCTGGCGCTCCAGCTTGAGCTTGCCGGTGCGGATGCGCGAGAGGTCCAGCAGGTCGTCGATGATCTGCGCCTGGCTGCGTACCGCGC
Organism: uncultured Pseudomonas sp.; assembly: GCA_963519325.1. Lineage (GTDB taxonomy): Bacteria > Pseudomonadota > Gammaproteobacteria > Pseudomonadales > Pseudomonadaceae > Chryseomonas. Next base: position 2,843 of record CAUQPA010000094.1, read on the forward strand.
GCTGGATGGCCTCGGTGGCACGACGCGCCAGGGGCACGTCGCGCAGCACCGGCGAGCGGGTCAGCAACTCGCTGTTGAGCTGGATCAGATTGAGCGGATGCTTGAGTTCGTGGGACATCACCGCGAAGAACTCGTCCTTGAGCTGACCCAGGGCGCGCTGCTGGGCCTGCTGGTTGGCGGCCTCGCTGGAGCGCACGTGGTCGGCCGTGGCGTCGCGGGCGATCTTGGCGTAGCCGCGCCCGCCGAAGGCATCGCTCATCCGGCTGAGCACGCCGGTGCAATACAGGCGACTGCCATCCTTGCGTCTCAGCCAGCGCTCGTTGCTAGCGGCGCCGTCCTCGTCGGCGGTGCGCAGCTCCGCCTCCGGCACCTGGGCGGCGACGTCCTCCGGGGTGAAGATCAGGCCCATCGGCTGGCCCAGGGCTTCACGCTCGCTGTAGCCGAACAGTCGGGTGGCGCCCCTATTCCAGCTGTTGATGATGCCGCCGGCATCCAGGGTGACGATGGCGTAGTCCTGGATGTTCTGCGCCACCAGGCGCATGTTTTCCTCGCCGGCGCGGGCGCGGTCCTGAGCCAGGCGCCGCTCGGTGACGTCGATGAAGGTCAGCACCGCGCCTTCGATGCGATCCTCGGCAGTGCGGTAGGGCAGCAGCCGCGCCAGGTACCAGCGCTCGTCGTGGCTGCGGACCTCGCGTTCGATCAGCCGCAGGGATTCGAACACCTGGCTGGCATCATCGGCCAGCTCCGGGTAGTCCAGCCGATGGGTGATGTCGAGCAGCGAACGCCCGGTATCGCTGACGATCATGTTGAAGATACTGGCAGCGCGCGGAGTGAATCTCTTGATGCGCATGCCGCGGTCGACGAACACCGTGGCGATGTCGGTGGAGGTGATGAGGTTCTGCAGATCGTCGTTGATCTTGCCGGTTTCCTCGATCTTGGACTTGAGCTCGTAGTTGACGGTGATCAGCTCTTCGTTGATCGACTGCAGCTCTTCCTTGCTGGTCTCCAGCTCTTCGGTGGCCGAACGCAGCTCCTCGTTGATCGCCTGTAACTCCTCGTTGGAAGCCTTGAGCTCCTCGGTGGAGGTCTCGGACTGCTCGATGGTCAGTTGCAGCTGCTCCTTGGTGCGCTGCAACTCGGCTTCCAGCTGGGTGAGGACGCTGTCCTTGGCCTCGGTGTGATCGCTGCGGGAATCGGTGCTCATGACGTCTTCGACTTCGTCGAAGAGCACCAGCATGTAGTCGGTGCTGGTGTCGCTGTCGCGGAAGGGCCGCACCACCATGTTGATGTAATAGCTACGGTCGTCGCGCTGGATGTGCACCCGCCGCGCCTCGACGCTCTTGTTGCTCTGCAGCGCCTGGAACAGCGCGGTACGCAATTCCAGGCGCAACTCCTCCAGCACCAGCGCCGGCAGGTTGTAGCTGGGCTCGCCGCCGACGTAGCGGAGGAAGCGCCCGGCCCGCTCGGACATGTGCACGATGTTGGATTCGCGGTCGACGATGATGCTCGGCGGCGCGTACTGCTCCAGCACCCGCTGGTGCACCTCGGCGAAGGACACCTTCTTGCGCCGGCCGACCTGGTGCGGAGGCAGGCGCACGCTGTGCATCCCGGGATTGAGATTGAGCAGTGGCGTGGGGCGTACCACGCTGGTGGTGTGCTTGGCGCGGTAGATGCGGTTCTTCTTGTCCACCGTGGCGAACAGGTTGCTCTGCACGTCGGCGGACTCGGAACTGCCGAGGAACAGGAAGCCACCCGGCTTCAGCGCGAAGTGGAAGGTATGCAGGATCTCGGCCTGCACCTCCCGGTCCAGGTAGATCAGCAGGTTGCGGCAGCTGATCAGATCGAGCCGGGAGAACGGCGGATCGCTGAGCAGGTTGTGCTGGGCGAACAGCACCTTCTCGCGCAACTCCTTCTTCACCCGGAACTGATTCTGTTCCTTGAGCAGGTGCTGGCGCAGTCGGGAAGGCGCGACATCGGTGACGATGGAGCCCGGATAGACGCCATGCCGGGCCATGGCCAGGGCATGCTCGTCGAGATCGGTGGCGAAGATCTGCAATCGTGCTCCGGACTGGCGCAGCTCGGCCTGCTCGGTCAGCAACATGGCCAGCGAATAGGCCTCCTCGCCGCTGGAGCAGGCCGCGCTCCAGACGCGCAGCTCCTGGTCGTCCTCGTTGATTGGCAGATGCTCGAACAATTCCGGGATGACATCCCGTTCCAAGGCCTCGAAGGCCTCGCGATCGCGAAAGAAATTGGTCACGCCGATGAGCATGTCCTTGAGCAGCGCCGGGGTTTCCTCGGGATGCTCGTGGAGAAAGCTCGCATAGGCCGGCATGTCGGCGATGGTGTTCACCTGCATGCGCCGTTCGACGCGACGCAGCACGGTAGCCGTCTTGTACTGCTTGAAGTTGTGCCCGGTGCGGGTCCGCAGCAGGGTGAGGATGTCGCGCAGCGCCAGCTGCATGGCCTTGCTCGAAGCGCCCGGCACCCGCGCTTCGAAGTCGATCTGGCGCATTTCGCCCTGGCTCAGCGAATTGATGGTGATGGCCAGCTCCAGCAGCTTCTGCGGCATGTCCACCACGGGCAGCACGAAGTCCACCGCGCCCGCGGCGATGGCACTGCTGGGCATGGACTCGAACTCGGCGTCTTCCGGCGATTGCGCCAGGGTCACCCCGCCCTGCTCCTTGACCCGGCCCAGGCCGACCGAGCCATCGGCGCCGTTGCCCGACAGCACGATGGCGATGGCCCGCGTCTTGTGCACGTCGGCCAGGGCGCGGAAGAACAGGTCCACCGCGACGTGATCGCCCTGGGGCCGCTCGGCCGGGCTCAGGCGCAGGTAGCCGTCGTTCATGGTCAGGTCCGCGCCGGGCGGAATCACATAGACGTGTTCGGCCTCGATGGGCACCGGCTCGGTGACCTGGCGTACCGGCAGCCGGGTCGCCCGCTGGAGGATCTGGTCGAGATTGCTCTGGTGCTCGCGCGAGAGGTGCATCACCACGACGAAGGCCATGCCGCAATCGGCCGGCAGGGCTTCGAAGAAACGCAACAGCGCCTGGATACCGCCGGCGGAAGCGCCGATCCCCACCACCGGAAACGGCAGGTCACTAGGGGTCAGGTGCTTGGAATTGTTGGGTCTGGCCACATCCGCCTGTTTGCTCATCTATCCGCCGTCTGAAAATCCAAGAATCATCGTTACCGCTGCTGGCGCGGCCAAGGGTCCATCTTCTTCACGCGGAAAAGGCCCGTCGCCACCGAAGTATAACGAGCGCTCACCCCGAGGGCGGGCCTCATCCTGCAGTCAGGGGGCCCAAACGACGGTTGCATCACCCCAATGGGACTGGCTAGACAGAAGCGAGTGCGAGCGAAGCGTTCGTCGCGGCGGGGTAACCTGCTGGACGAGACCCAGCCGTCATCGACCTACGCCAAACCTACCCGCACGCCGGGACCGCCCCCTCTCCCGCCTGCGGGAGAGGGCTGGGGTGAGGGCACTCTGGAGCGGCTTGCCAATGGGACCTCAGTACCCCGCCTGGCCCAGTTGCCGTTCGAACCACGCGAGGAAGGCAGCCAGCCGCTGAGCGAAGTCGGTCGCGGCAGCCTGGGGCTGCAGGGCTTCCCGGTAGAAGAATTCCAGGGCGGGGCGCTGCTCGGGATGGCGCCCCAGGGCACGCGCCAGATGGTCTGCCAGGCTCCAGGGCCAACCGGTCTCTTCCGGCCGGCGCAGCAGGTGGAGCGCGCGCAGCAGGCGCCGCGCGGCCTCGCGCTGGACACTCAGGCGTTCGGCGGCCACCGTGCAGGTGGTGATAGCCGGAACGAAGCCCCGTAGCAGCGGCAGCACCTCGCCATTCACCGCCCGGACGATGGCCACCTCGGGCGTGAAGGGCCCGAAACGGCGCGCCAGGTCCTCGCCCCACAGCCAGCGGCACTGGTGCTTGAGCCAATAGCCCCAGCTGTAGCGGTGGGCGGCGGCCAGCGCCTCGGCCCGGCGACCGAGGTCGAAATCGATCTTGCTGACGGCGGGATGCTGGTGCTCCAACACCCGCCTGAGCTGCTCCAGCGCCTGCAAGGCTTCAGCCGGGCAGGCATCGCTGAGGATCAGCGTGAGATCCAGGTCCGATCGCCCTGGTCGGGCGCGCCCCTCGGCGACGCTGCCATAGACATAGAGCGCTACCAGGTGAACGCCCAGGAGCGCCGGCAACTGGCGGCGCACGGCCGCCAGCACGGCGCGGTACTCGGCCTGGAAGGGCACGCGGGGCACCTGGCGGATGAAACCCGCCTCATCCAGCCCGCCATCCGTAGCCGTCATCAGAACAACCCCATTTGCCGATCCAGCAACCGCTCGAAGCGATCGCCGACGAAGGGCAGGATGGCGTCGGCCACTGGCGCCAGCTGGCGCTGCACATAGTGGTCGTAGTCCGGCGGTGCATGGGGCAACTCAACCGGCTCAGGGCCGGCGGTGGTGATCAGGTAGCTGATCCAGCCACCGCGGCGGAATTGGCTACGGCGCCCGAGCCGGGCGTTTTCCGCCTCGATCAGCCGCGCGGCGCGCACCTGGGGCGGGCCGGTGCTCTGGTACTCGTCCAGCGGCCGCCGCAGGCGCTTGCGATAGACCAGCAGCTCGTCGAATTCGCCGGCGCGGGTGCGGGCGACGAAGTCGCGCAGGTACTCCTCGTGGGGCTCGCCGGTGAAGATGCGCAGATAGAGCTCGCGCTGGAAGCGCTGGGCCAGCGGCGACCAGTCGCTGCGTACCGTTTCCAGTCCCTTGAACACCAGCTCGGGCTGGCCATCCGCACCCGGCCGCAGTCCGGCGTATCTCTTCTTGCTGCCCTCCTCCGCGCCGCGGATGGTGGGCATGAGGAAGCGGGCGAAGTGGGTTTCGTATTGCAGCTCCAGATGGCTGGCCAACCCCAGCTCGGCCTGCAGTTGTTCGCGCCAGTGGGCATTGACCGCCGCCACCAGGTCGCGCCCGATGCGCTCGGCCTCGGCCTCTCCGTGGGCGCCACCAAGCCAGACGAAGGTGGAGTCGGTGTCGCCATAGATCACCTGGTGGCCGCGCGCCTCGATCAGCTCGCGGGTGCGGTGCATCACCGCATGGCCGCGCAGGGTGATGGACGAAGCCAGGCGGTGATCGAAGAAGCGGCAGTGCGGTGTACCCAGCACCCCGTAGAAGCTGTTCATGATGATCTTCAGCGCCTGGGCCAGGGGCGCGTTGCCGGCACGCTTGGCCGCATCGCGCCCCTCCCAGACCCGCGCCACCATCTCCGGCAGGCAGTGCCGGCTGCGATGGAAGCGCGCGCCGCGAAAGCCCGGCACCGTCTCTTGCTCGGGCAGCGCCAGGCCCTCCACCAGCCCGACCGGGTCGATCAGAAAGGTACGGATCAGCGAGGGATAGAGGCTCTTGTAGTCCAGCACCAGCACCGAGTCGTAGAGCCCCGGCCGCGAATCCATGACGAAGCCACCCGGGCTGGCTTCGGGCGGTTGGGCCCCGAGGTTGGGCGCGACGAAGCCCTGGCGGTGCATCAGCGGCAGATAGAGGTGGTAGAAGGCGGCGATGGAGGCGCCATGGCGCTCCAGCGGCAGACCGGTGACGCTGGCCCGCTCCAGCAGGAAGCGCAGCAGCCCGGTCTTCTCGAAGATGCGGGTGACCAGCTCGCAGTCCACCAGGTTGTAGCGCGCCAGGGCGCTCTTCTCGCTGGCGAACATGCGGTTGATGGAGGCCATGCGGTCGTGGGGATTGTCGATGGCCTTGCCTTCGCCCAGCAGGGTACGGGAGACGTTTTCCAGGCTGTAGGAGGGAAACACCCAGGTCGCCGACTTGAGCGCCTCCACCCCATCGATGATCGGCCGCCCGGCCAGCAGGGCAAAGAAGGGGCGCCCCTGGCCGCCGGGTTCGTAGCGGTCGTCCTCGGGCGCGCCCCGGCCCAGGTGCAGGGGCACGCCCAGGGTGCGGGCGTGCTCGTGGAGCACCCGGATGTCGAAGTGCAACACGCTCCAGCCGATGATGACGTCGGGATCATGACGCGCCATCCAGGCATTGAGGCGCCGCAGCAGGGTGGCGCGGTCGGCGACGTATTCCAGGTCGAAGTCCACCGCCACCTCCTCGCCGGTGGGCGGGCCGAGCATATACACCTGGCGCTGGCCACAGCCGTGCAGGCCGATGCTGTAGAGCTCGCCGCGCTCGCTGGTCTCGATGTCCAGCGACAGGGTGCGCAGGGTCGGGCGGTAGTCGGCCGCCGGCCGCAACGGGGAGGCGCGCTCGCCGGCTACCGGCAGCTGTACCGGCGCGGTGATGAAGCGCTCCATGAGGAAGCGGTCCGCCGGGGCGATGTCCGCCTCGTAGACCTCGATACCCGCCGCCGTGAGGCGTTGCTCGAGGTCGCGCAGGGTGCGATAGCGCGGCGCATAGAGCCCCAGGACGGGGCGCCGCTGGAAGTCCTGCAGCGCCAATTCGCGCAACTCGACCCCGGCAGGCAACAACGGCTCGATGTCCGCCCGTCGCTCGGCGGGCACGAAGGCCACCGCCTGCTGTGCCGGTATCCGCACCTGCCGCGGCCCGGCATCGGTGGCGAACCAGAACACCAGTTCCATGCCGGTGGAAGTCTCGCGCCAGAGGCGTGTCAGCAGGAAACCCTGGGCGGCAGCCAAAGCGGTAGCGCTCCTCATCGTCGCTCAAAGCGCCATTCTCGCAAGGCCGGCCACGGCCGGCGACCCCGACGCGCCCAATGGTCCGCTCGTCGCCCACGACGGATGCTCTGTGTCCTGTGGCGATGATCTTGCATCGAATGCGCACACCCGTCGTAGAGCCGACCCTTGCGGCTTCTGGGCGCATCCTTGGTTACCCGTGTCAGGCAGTATCATGAATTCCTTGTCGTCGTCCTCTTCCACCGTCGCCGCCCCCGGCTACAACGCCCTGCAACTGCGGGTGCTCGAGCAGGCGCAGCGCTGGCTGGAGCAGGACGTGCTGGTGCTGGATACCGAGGCGACCGGACTGGGCGAAGAGGCGCAGCTGATCGAGGTAGCGGTGATGACCCTGAGCGGCCGGGTGCTGCTCGACACCCTGGTGCGCCCTGCCATCGCCGTGCCGCGCGAAGCGACCCTGATCCACGGCCTGACCGATGCCCATCTCACCCAGGCGCCCACCTTTCCCGAGGTCTTCGCCCAGCTCTGGCCGCTGCTGCAGGGCCGCACCGTGCTGGCCTACGGCATGGCCTTCGACTATCGCCTGCTGGGCTACAACGCCCGCCTGCACGGCTTGGCGCTGCCGCCGGAACTCGAGCGGGAGACGCCACCGGTGCAACTGGTGGATGGCACCCGCCTGCACTGCCTGATGCAGCTCTATGCCCAGTTCTGGCAGGAACCCAGCCTCGACAGCCGCAGCCAGGATGGCTGGCGGCGCAAGGCCCTGGCCATGGCCGCCCGCCAGCAGGGCGTCGCGGTGCAGGAAACCCATCGCGCCCTGCCCGATTGCCGGCTCAAGGCCGCCCTGGTCCAGGCCCTGGCCGGCGCGGCGCCGGCTACCTGGCGCGGGCTGCAGGCGCTGGCCGGCTAGCCGCCCGCCCTCCTCGCTACCCTTGCGCCACTGAGAAACTATTCAGGCAGCCTCGCGCCAGGCGCTTTGCCATACTGGCGGAAGTCATCCCTGCCGAGGCCAGCCCATGAA
>CAUQPA010000095.1:0-10395 GCA_963519325.1 uncultured Pseudomonas sp.
AGCCGGAGCGGCCCAGCAGGCCGACGATCTCGTTCTCGTGCAGGGTCAGGGAGACCCCGTCGAGCACCACCCGGGCCGGGCCGGCGGCATTGCCATAGAGTTGGCGGACGTCCTGGACGTCGATCAGGGGACGCTGGTTCAGAGTGGTCAGGTTCATGGCGTTTCTCCTCTGGAGCCTGTTTAAAGGCTAGCGAGCTAGAGACAGACAAGGCGGAAATGGCTGAGGAAGCGGAGTTTACGAGCGGTAAATGAGCATTCCGAAGCCATTTCCAACGCAGTTCGGCCGACGCGCAGCAGCCTTTGAACAGGCTCTTAGTCGAGCCGCAGGCGCCGTTCGGCGTAGGCATACAGGGGCCGCCAGAGCAGCCGGTTGAAACCGAGCACGAAGATCGACATCACCACGATGCCCAGGGCAACCCGGGGGAAGTCGCCGGCGGTGGTCATCTGCGCGATGTAGGCGCCCAGGCCGTGGGCCTGCAGGCGCTCGTTGCCCCAGCTCACCACCTCGGCGACGATGCTGGCGTTCCAGGAGCCACCGGCGGCGGTCAGGGCGCCGGTCACGTAGTAGGGAAAGATCGCCGGCAGGGCCAGCTGCCGCCACCACTGCCAGCGCTTGAGGCCGAACAGCCGGGCCGCTTCGCGCAGGTCGTTCGGCAGCACGCTGGCGCCGGCGATGACGTTGAACAGGATGTACCACTGGGTGCCCAGCACCATCAGCGGCGACAGCCAGATGTCCGGATTGAGGTGGAAGCTGACGATGCCCACCACCGCCACCGGAAACAGCACGTTGGCCGGAAAGGCGGCAAGGAACTGGGCTACCGCCTGCAAGCGCTGCGACCAGCCGGGGCGCAGGCCGATCCAGACGCCGATGGGAACCCAGATCACGCTGGCGACGGCGATCAGCAGCAGTACCCGGGCCATGGTCAGCAGGCCAAGGCCCAGCACCGACACCGCTTCCACCCAGTAGACCGTGCCGGCGATGAAGGTGAACAGCGCGTAGATGCCATAGGGCAGCAACAGCAGCAGCGCTCCGTACCAAAGCACATCCAGGCCCCGCTGCAGCCAGAGGCGGCCCTGCGGCGCCAGGTGCCAGTGCGGCCAGGCACGCCGGATACGCGGGGTGGCGAGCTGGGTGCAGAAGGTCCCGAAGCCGCTCAGCATGCGCCCCAGGCGCGCGCGGCGGACCAGGTCGTAGACCCAGGAACGCGGCACCTGCTGGCTGGCGGTCTGCTCGACGCGGAAGCGGTCGGCCCAGGCCACCACCGGGCGGAAGAACAGCTGGTCGTAGACCAGGATCACCAGGCCCATGGCCAGCACCGCCCAGCCGATGGTGGCGATGTCCTGCTTGGCGATGGCCAAGGCCAGCCAGGAGCCGATGCCCGGGAGGTTGATGGTGTTGTCACCGACGGTGATGGCCTCCGAGGCCACCACGAAGAACCAGCCACCGGACATGGACATCATGGTGTTCCACACCAGACCGGGAATGGCGAACGGCAGCTCCAGGCGGAAGAAGCGCCGCCAGGCGGACAGCCCGAATTGGCGGCTGACCTGCTGCAGGTCCTCGGGCACGGTGCGCAGCGACTGGTAGAAGCCGAAGGCCATGTTCCAGGCCTGGCTGGTGAAGATGGCGAAGATGGCCGCGCACTCGGCGCCCAGCTGGCGACCCGGGAACAAGCCGAGGAAGAAGCTGACGGTGAAGGTCAGGAAGCCGAGGATGGGCACCGACTGCAGGATGTCGATGGCCGGCAGGATCAGCAGCTCCGCCTTGCGGCTCTTGGCCGCCAGGGTGGCGAAGACGAAGGTGAACAGCAGCGAGGCGCCCAGGGCGATGAACATGCGTAGGGTGGTGCGCAGCGCATATTCGGGCAGGCGCGCCAGGTCGAGGGTCATGGGATCCGCGTCGAGCACGGCCAGGGGCGCGCGCATCTCGGCGACGCCATGCCAGATCAGCGCCAGGGCGATCAAGCCGAGCACCAGGCAGAGGGCGTCGGCCCACAGCGACGTCGGACGTTGCCGCAGCGGGCGCGGCGCCACGGCAGGGGCGTAGAGGCCAGGAAGGGTCTTCATGGCGTACCTCGTGAATGAAGGGCCTAGGGAAAGGGCCGGTCCTGCCGCGCAGGTTCCAGCCGCCGGGCTAATCTAGGCTCGCCACCCCGTGCCAGCCATCGAAACGATGGATGTCTGGCTATACCAAGGTATATCCCGCCCCGGCCCGCCCTCGCCTGCTGCCCTGCGCGCCGGAGGCCGTTCCGGCGCCCGGTGCCAGAGCAGAAGCTTCATCTCGCTGTCATCGTCCCGACATCTGCCGCCGGCATTGTCTGCCCCCAATGAGATCGATCTCAAACGAGGCCGGCATGACCGATCTGAAACAGGTAGCGCAACTGGCGGGAGTCTCCCGGGCCACCGCGGCCCGCGCCTTCGCCACGCCCGAGCAGGTGCGCGAGAGCACCCGGCAGCGGGTGCTGGACGCCGCGCGCAGTCTCAATTTCCGCCCCAACCTGCTGGGTCGCCAGCTGCGCCAGCAGAGCACCCGGCTGATCGGCGTGGTGGTGCCCAGCCTGCTCAACCCGGTATTCGCCGAACAGTTGCACGCCATGGAGCGCACCGCGCGCACCCAGGGCTATTCGCTGGTGCTCGCCACCACCGACTACCAGCCCGAGCGCGAGGCGGCGGTGGTGGAAGAACTCCTGCGCCAGCGCGTTGCCGGCCTGGTACTGACGGTGGCCGATGCCGACCGCAGCGCGGTGCTGGCCGAGCTGAGCCAGGAGCAGACGCCCTTCATCCTCGCCTATCACGAACCCCAACGCCCCTATGCAGCGGTGGCGGTGGACAATCGCCAGGGCATGGCCATGGCCACCGAGCACCTGCTCGGCCTGGGCCACAGCCGTATCGCCCTGGTCTCGGGGCCCGCCCTGCAATCGGATCGCAGCGAGCGCCGGTTCGCCGGTTATTGCCAGGCCATGGCCGCCGCCGGCCTGCCGACGCTGCCACGCCTGGAATTGGCCAGCCACACCGACGCCGACTGGGCGGAGCTGGCGCCGCTACTGGAGCGCCACGCCCCGACCGCCCTGCTCTGCACCAACGATCTGCTGGCCATCAGCGTCATCGCCGAACTGCAGCGCCACGGGGTGCCCGTGCCCGCCGACCTCTCGGTGGTGGGCTTCGATGGCATCGCCATGGGCGCCCGGCTCGAACCCAGCCTGTGCAGCGTCATGCAGCCGCTGCAGAGCCTGGGCGCCGTGCTCGTCACCGAATTGCTGGCGCTGATCGCCGGCAGTGCCATCCACCAGCAGTGCCTGCCCTGCCTCGTCCGTCCCGGCACTAGTGCCGGCCCCTTGAAGGAGCCCTACCGATGAAATCACTCTTCCCCGTGCGTCGCCTCCTGGCCGGCGTGGCCCTGGCCTGTGGCCTGGCCAGCGCCCAGGCCGCCGAAACCGCCATCTGCTACAACTGCCCGCTGGAGTGGGCCGACTGGGGTGCCCAGCTCAAGGCCATTGCCGCCGACACCGGCATCCAGGTCCCCCAGGACAACAAGAACTCCGGCCAGTCCCTGGCCCAGCTCGTCGCCGAGCGCGATGCCCCGGTGGCCGACGTCGTCTACTACGGGGTGACCTTCGGCATTCAGGCGGACAAGGCCGGGGTGCTGCAGCCCTACCAGCCCAAGCACTGGGATCAGGTCCCCGCCGGGCTCAAGGACCCCAAGGGTGAATGGACCGCCATCCATTCCGGCACCCTCGGCTTCATGGTCAACACCCAGGCCCTGGGCGGCAAGCCGGTGCCGCAGCGCTGGGCCGATCTGCTCAAGCCCGAGTACCGCGGCCTGGTGGGCTACCTGGACCCCTCCAGCGCCTTCGTCGGCTATGTCACCGCGGTGGCGGTGAACCAGGCCCTGGGCGGCAACCTCGACGACTTCGGCCCGGCCATGGCCTTCTTCAAGCAGCTGGCGGCCAACGAGCCCATCGTGCCCAAGCAGACCGCTTATGCCCGCCTGCTCTCCGGCGAGATCCCGATCCTGGTCGACTACGACTTCAACGCCTACCGCGCCCGCTACAAAGACAACGCCCCGGTGGCCTTCGTCATCCCCCAGGAAGGCAGCCTGACCGTGCCCTACACCATGAGCCTGGTGAAGGGCGCGCCGCATCGCGGCAATGGCGAGAAGGTGCTGGACTATGTGCTGTCGGACAAGGGTCAGGCGCTCTGGGCCCAGGCCTATCTGCGCCCGGTGCGCGACGTGCCGCTGCCGGCCGAGGTGAAGGCGCGCTTCCTGCCCGCCGCCGACTATGCCCGCGCCGGCACCGTGGACTACGGGCACATGGCCGCAGTCCAGGAAGCCTTCGCCAAGCGCTACCAGGCCGAGGTGCGCTGACATGCAGGGCCTCGCCGTTTCCTTGGGGCGCCCCCGGGCGCCGCGCCGGCTACCCTGGCCGGTGCTCGTCGCCCTGGCACCGGCGAGCGCCTTCCTGCTGGCCTTCTGGCTGCTGCCGCTGGCGCAGCTGCTGGTACTCGGCGCGCGCCCGGACGCCGCCGGCAGCTCCGGCTACTGGCAGGTGCTGACCAGCGCCGGCTATCTGTCCGGACTCGCCCAGACGGTGGCCCTGGCCGCCGTCACTACCCTCGCCACCCTGCTGGTGGCCGGCATCGCCGGCTGCTTCCTGGCGCGGCATGCCTTCGTCGGGCGCAGCCTGCTGGTGGCCCTGCTGACCTTTCCGCTGGCCTTTCCGGGCGTGGTGGTGGGCTTCCTGATCATCCTGCTGGGTGGCCGCCAAGGCCTGTTCGCCGGTCTCGGCCGCAGCCTCTTTGGCGAGCCCTGGGTGTTCGCCTATTCGCTGTTCGGGCTGTTTCTCGGCTATCTCTATTTCTCCATCCCGCGGGTGATCCTCACGGTGATGGCGGCCTGCGAGACCCTCGACACCAGCCTGGAAGAAGCCGCCCGCTCCCTGGGCGCCGGTCTGTTCGCCGTGGTGCGCGACGTGCTGATCCCGGGCCTGACCCCGGCGCTGCTGTCCAGCGGCGCCCTGTGCTTCGCCACCGCCATGGGCGCCTTCGGCACCGCCTTCACCCTCGGCACGCGGCTGGCGGTGACGCCCATCGCCATCTACGACACCTTCACCAACTTCGCCAACTTCGGCGTGGCCGCAGCGCTCTCGGTGGTGCTCGGCCTCGTTACCTGGCTGGTCCTGCTGCTGGCGCGGCGCTTCGGCGGCGTCCAGGGAGACCTGCGATGAATCGCCCCCTGCGCTTCTGGCTGCAACTGCTGTTCACCCTGCTGGTGGCGGCCTTCCTGCTGGTGCCGGTGCTGCTCTCGGTACTGGCCGGCCTTACCCGCAACTACTTTCAGGGCCTCGCCAGCGGCCTCACCCTCGACTGGGTGCTCCAGGTCTGGCAGGCCTACGCCCCCACCGTCTGGCTATCGCTGCAACTGGCGCTGGGCACCGCGGCCCTCGCGGTGGTGCTCGGCGTCCCGGCGGCCTATGCCCTGGTGCGTCTGGACAACCGCTTCGCTCGCGCCTTCGAGGAATTGCTGGTGTTGCCGGTGGCCATGCCCGGCTTCGCCTCGGCGCTGGCGCTGCTGCTGACCTACGGTCACCTGGGCGGCTTTCGCCGCAGCCCGGCGATCATCCTGGTCGGCCACCTGCTGTTCACCTTGCCCTTCCTGATCCGCCCGGTGATGGCGGTGCTCCGACGCAGCCAACTGCCGCAACTGGAAGAAGCTGCCGCGAGCCTTGGCGCCGGTCCCTGGCGGCGCTTCTTCGGCGTGGTGGTGCCCAATGCCCGCGCCGGCATCCTCGCCGGCAGCCTCATGGTGATCACCCTGTCGCTGGGTGAATTCAACCTCACCTGGATGCTGCACACGCCCCTGACCAAGACCCTGCCGGTGGGCCTGGCCGACAGCTACGCCTCGGCGCGGCTGGAGGTGGGCTCCGCCTACACCCTGATCTTCCTCTGTCTGATCGTGCCGCTGCTGGTCGCCCTCCAGGCCCTCAGCGCCCGCCTCTCCCGTGGAGCCCTGCGATGACCCAAGGTACCGCCGTCCGCCTGCGCCACTGCGCCAAGACCTTTGCCGGAGGCCGCCAGGTGCTGCAGTCCCTGGACCTCGACATCCACCCGGGCGAGACCCTGGTGTTCCTCGGCCCCTCCGGCTGTGGCAAGACCACCACCCTGCGGCTGATCGCTGGCCTGGAGCAACCCGACGCTGGCGGCCAGGTGCTGTTCGACGACCGCGACGTCACCGGCCTGCCCATCGAGCGCCGCGACGTCGGCATGGTGTTCCAGAACTACGCCCTGTTCCCCAATTTGGACGTGGCTGGCAACATCGCCTACGGCCTGAAGATCCGCGGCCTGCCGCGTGCCGAGCGCGACGCCCGGGTCGCCGAGCTGCTGGCCATGATGCACCTCGAAGCCCTGGCCGAGCGCCGTATCCAGCAACTCTCCGGCGGCCAGCGCCAGCGCGTGGCCCTGGCCCGGGCCCTGGCGCCGCGCCCCCGGGTGCTGCTGTTCGACGAACCTCTCGCCGCGCTGGATGCCCAGCTGCGCGAGCAGCTCCGCACCGACATCGGCGCCCTGCTGCGCGAACTGGGCACCACCGCCGTCTATGTCACCCACGACCAGCAGGAAGCCCTGGCCCTGGGCGATCGCATCGTGGTGATGGGCGAAGGCCGCATCGCCCAGATCGGCACCCCGACGCAGATCTACCAGCGCCCGGCCAGTCGCTTCGTCGCCGGCTTCGTCGGCCAGCTCAATAGCTTCGAAGTGCGCGGCCAGAGCGGCGCCGAGGTGGCGGTCGCCGGCGGGCGGCTGCCCTGGAGCGGCGCCGCCAGCACCCTGTTCTGTCGCCCTGAACACCTGGCGCCGAGCCCGACGCCCGCCCACCTCACCGGCATCCTGGTCGGGCAGTTCTTCCAGGGCGCCCATTCGCGGCTGCTGGTGGAGGTCGGCACCGGCCAGCCGCTGCTGGTGGACACCGCCCAGCGCATCCAGGCCCAGCCGGGCGACCTGCTGCACCTGAGTGTGAGCCCCGACGCCCTCTTCACCCTGGCTTCCTGACTGGAGATCCTAATGCACGCGCCCTTCCTGCTGGCCCAGCTCAGCGACCTGCACATCAAGGCTGGCGGCCGGCTGTCCTATGGGGTAGTCGATACCCTCGGCGCCCTGCGCAGCGCGGTGGACCGCCTCAACGCCCTGCAGCCGCGCCCGGATGCCCTGGTCATCACCGGCGACCTGGTGGACTTCGGCACCCCCGAGGAATACGCCACCCTGCGCGAAGTGCTCGCCGAGCTGACCATGCCCTTCCATGTCATCCCGGGCAACCACGACGACCGCGCCGCCCTGCGCGCTGCCTTCGCCGATCACCCCTATCTGCCGGCCCAGGGCACCCTGGACTGGCAGCAGGACTGCGGCCCGCTACGGCTGATCGGCCTGGATACCCATATCCCCGGCGAGCACGGGGGGCGTCTCGACGCCAGCCAACTGGCCTGGCTCGACGAGCAGCTAGGCCAGGCGCCCGACCAGCCGACCCTGGTGCTCCTGCACCATCCGCCGTTCCCGGTCGGCATTGGCCATATGGATCGCATCGGCCTGGCCGGCGGCGCCGAGCTGGAAGCGGTGATCCGCCGCCATCCCCAGGTGGAGCGGCTGCTCTGCGGTCATCTGCACCGGCTGATCCAGAGGCGCTTCGGTGGCACCCTGGCCTGCGTCTGCCCCGGCGTCTCGCACCAGGTCGACCTGGACCTGCGGGAGGCGGCGCCCTCGCGCTTCCGGCTGGAGCCGCCAGGCCTATTGCTGCATCGCTGGGCGGACGCTGCCCTGACCACCCACTATCTGCCCCTGGGCGACTATCCAGGGCCCTACCCCTTCTTCGCTGCCGACGGCCAGTTGCTCGACTGAGCCCGGCCAGTCACCGCGGCCATTCCGGGCGGTGACTGCCCCTTTTCGGGTACCCGAGGTAGCGAAACGCCGCGCCGGCGAACCAACCTGGTGCAAAAGGTAACGCCCAGGGCGGCCGCTCTGGACCGCGATCCAGGGCCGCTGGGCTTTTCGCGCCCTGGCACGGGCCTTGCGTGAACGGATTGGATACAAAAATCCAGGAAGCCAGTTCATGCCGCTCTCCGCCCTGTCCCGCTCCGCTGCACTCAGCGCCGAAGAAGAGGCCTATCGCCATTTGCTGCAGGCCATCTGCGGCGGGCGCTATCGCAATGGGGATCGCCTGATCGCCGAAGACATCGCCACGGGCCTGGGCATGAGTCGCATGCCGGTGCGCAGCGCCTTCCAGCGCCTGGCCGCGGAGGGCCTGGTGCTCCTGCGGCCGCATCGCGGGGCGGTGGTCAGCGGCTTGGACCTGGACGACATGCGCGAGGTGTTCGAGATGCGCGGGGCGCTGGAAGGACTGGCGATCCGCCTGGCCACGCCCCATGTCGGGCCGCGCGAGATGACCCGCCTGGAACGGCTGCTGGAGGACCTGGACGAGGAACACGACCCGAGCGCCTGGGTCAGGCAGCACCGCGCCTTCCACGAATACCTGTGCAGCCTGGCCGGACGGCCGCGGTTGCTGCGCCAAATCAACGGGCTCTACACCCTCATCGAGCCGCACATGCAGCTCTGGCTGCACGCCGATCGCCCCCAGTCGGCGCGTGACGAGCATGCCCCCATCCTCGCCGCGCTGCAGGCCGGCGATGCCGCCGAGGCCGAACGGGTGCTGCGCGAGCACATCGAGAGCACGGTGCCCGACCTGCTGACCTTCATCGAACGATCGGGCGACCAGACCCGAAGTGAACCCTAGCGCTGAGCCATCCGCCCTGCCCATCCTCGTCCTTCCGGAGAAGACCATGTCCCGCCACCGGCTTTCCTGCAGTCTGCTCGCCCTGACCCTCGCCGCCGGCCTCGCCCAGGCCGCCCCCCAGATTCCCGAACGCCTGGCCAAGGCCCCGAAGATCACCTATTGCGGTGCCCTCGACACCCCGCCGATCGGCTTCTTCGATGCCAGCCAGAAACCCCAGGGCCTGACCGTCGACCTCGGCGCCGAAATCGCCAAGCGCCTCGGCGACAAGAAGGTGGACTGGCGCGTGGTGCCCTTCTCCGGCCTGATCCCGGCCCTGCTGGCCGGCCAGTGCGACCTGCTGATCGACCAGCTGTTCGACAAGCCGGAACGCCGCCAGGTGATCGACATCGTCAACTACATGTACTCCAGCCAGGCGGTGGTGGTACCCGCCGGCAACCCGGCCGGGGTCCACACCCTGGACGACCTGACTGGCAAGAAGGTGGCGGTGCTCAACGGCTCGACCATCCGCACCCTGCTGGAAGCCCACAACGAAGAGCTGAAGAAGGCCGGCAAGGCGCCCATGAAGCTGGTGGCCTACAACACCGACACCGACGCCTTCCAGGCCCTGCGCCTGAAGCAGGCCGACGCCTACGGCACCACGGTGGAAACCGCCGCCTACTACCAGGGCGTGGCGCCCGGCCAGTTCGAGACCGGCGTACCGGCCTTTGCCCGCATTCTCACCGGCATCGGCGTGCGCAAGGACGATACCCAGATGAGCGCCGCCCTCACCCAGATCCTCACCGACATGAAGGCCGACGGCAGCTACGCCGCGCTCATGCAGAAATGGCACCTGGAAGGCGACAAGCTCGACTAAAGGAAGGGCACGATGAACTTCAGCTGGGATGTGTTCTGGCAGTACCTGCTGCACCCGAGCGACGTCTACCTCTACGGCCTCTGGCTGACCTGCGTGATCGCCGTCGGCGCCATGCTGCTGGGCTGCGCGCTCGGCCTGCTGGCGGCGCTGGCGCGCCTGTCGCGCTACCGGGCGCTGCAATACCCGGTGCGCTTCTATGTCTGGCTGATGCGTGGCACGCCGCTGCTGGTGCAGATCGTCTTCCTCTACACAGCCCTGGCGGCTGGCGGCATCTTTCGCTTCGAGGACCTCGACCTGGGCTTTCTGGTGATCCCCGGCAACATCCAGGCGGCCATCATCGCCCTGGGGTTGAACGAAGGTGCCTACATGGCCGAGATCATCCGCGCCGGCATCGGCGCGGTGGATCGCGGCCAGTACGAGGCGGCCCGCTCCCTGGGCATGACGCCAGCCAAGCTGATGCGGCGCATCGTGCTGCCCCAGGCGCTGCGGGTGATCATTCCGCCGCTGGGCAACGAGTTCAACGTGATGCTCAAGAACACCACCCTGGTCAGCGTCATCGGGGTGCAGGAGCTCTTGCTCAGCACCCAGATGATCACTTCGGCGACCTTCCGCGTCTTCGAGCTGTACCTGGTAGTGGCCATCTATTTCCTGGTGCTGACCACCCTCTGGGGCTTGTTCCAGGCCTGGCTGGAGCGGCGCTTCGGCAAGGCCGACGGCCAGCGACCTACCGCCACCGGCCGGCTGTTCAGCCTGCAGGGCTTCAAGC
>CAUQPA010000096.1:0-10338 GCA_963519325.1 uncultured Pseudomonas sp.
TCACCGGACTGTTCGGCTACCTGGGCGGATCGGTGGCGGCCAACGCCCTGGTCGGCTACACCGTGGACCACTTCGGCTGGGACGGTGGCTTCATGCTGCTGATCGGCTCCTGCGTGCTGGCCATCGTCTTCCTGGCGCTGACCCTGAGGCATACCGGGATGGTGGCCAAGGCGAGACGCTGAGCCTGGCGGCAACCCCTAGGGTGGATGACGGCGCAGCCTCATCCACCGGGGCTCAAGGTGGAACAAGGTGGAAAACGCTGCGCGGTTTTCCACGCTACAGTCCGGCTGATCGCGGCCCTGGACCGCCCCTAGGATTTAGGCCAGCTGTCGGAGCGGCCGCAGCGGCGGACCTCCATCGCCGCGATTGCCGCTGCTGGCCAGGCTTGCTCACCCCAGCCCCCTCCCAGAGGGAGAGGGGGTGGTCAAGAATGGTGACTGGATGCGTCGCACGGCTGACGGTGCGGCCTCAGCCACCGGCAGCAACCCTGGCAGCACTCGTAGCCTGGATGACGGCACAGCCTCATCCGGGACCAAGCAGGGTGCCAACGGGTGGAAAACGCTGCGCGGTTTTCCACTCTACCTCACTGGGGCTGCTCAGCGGCGGCTGGTGCGGGTGCTGACGTCGACCCAGACGGCCAGGACCAGGATGCCGCCCTTGACGATCATCTGCCAGTAGCTGTCCACATCGAGCATCGACATGCCGTTGTCCAGGCTGGCGATCACCAGGGCGCCGAGCAGGGCGCCGTAGACGGTGCCGGAGCCGCCGCGCATGGAGGTGCCGCCGATGAAGCAGGCGGCGATGGCGTCCAGTTCGCCCATGGTGCCGGCCGACGGCGAGCCGGCGGCCAGCCGCGCGGTGTTGACCAGGCCGGCCAGGGCGCACATCACCCCCATGAGGCCGAAGATACCCAGCTTGATCGCCTGGACGTTGATACCCGAGAGCCGGGTGGCTTCCAGGTTGCTGCCCACCGCGTAGATGCGCCGGCCGAACACCGTCTGGCTGGTGATGTAGCTGAACACCCCGAGCAGCACCAGCAGGATCAGCACCGGCACCGGGATGCCGTCGTAGCGGTTGAGGGTCTGGATGAAGGCCACCAGCACCACGCCGATCACCACCACCCGCAGCACATCGCGCCACAGCGGCGCCAGGCTCAGGTCCAGCGCCTTGCGCTTGCTGCGCTGGCGCCAGGTGAGCACGACGGCCACGGCGAACAGCACGCAGCCCAGCACCACGCCCACCAGCGGCGGCAGATAGCCCTGGCCGAGGTAGACCAGTTCCGGCGACACCGGGGCGACGGTGACGCCGCCGGTGAGGCCGAGCAGCACGCCGCGAAAGGCCAGCATGCCGCCCAGGCCGACGATGAACGACGGTATCCCGCGATAGGCGCTCAGGTAGCCGTTGACCAGGCCGATCAGCAGGCCACCGGCGGCCACCGCCAGCAGGGTGATCGGCAGGGGCACGTGGTAGGTGACGTCGAGTATCGCCGCCACCCCGCCGAGCAGGCCGAGTTGCGAGCCCACCGAGAGGTCGATCTCGCCGGCGATGATTACCAGCACCATGCCGCAGGCGAGGATGCCGGTGATGGACATCTGCCGCAGCAGGTTGGACAGGTTGCGCGGGGTGACGAAGCCGCCCTCGGTCTGCCAGCTGAAGAACAGCCAGATCAGGGCCACGGCGATCAGCAGGGCGAGCATCTTGTAACGGGTGAACAGCTGTTTCACGGCGTGCATCAGAAGTGCTCCCGGGCTTGGGCGACCGCCCGTTCGGTGGTGCCCAGGGCGGCGGCCAGTACCCGCTCCTGGGTCAGGTTCTCGTTGGGGAAATCGCCGCGCAGCCGGCCTTCGCCGAGCACCAGCACCCGGTCGGAGACGCCGAGGACCTCGGCCAGCTCCGAAGAGACCATGACGATGGCCACGCCCTCCGCGGCGAGCAGGCCGATCAGGCGATAGATCTCGAACTTGGCGCCGACGTCGACGCCGCGGGTGGGTTCATCGAGGATCAGCACCTTGGGCCGCGCCAGCAGCATCTTGGAGAGCACCGCCTTCTGCTGGTTACCCCCGGAAAGACCGGTGATGGGCAGGAAGGGGCTGCTGGTCTTGAGTTGCAACCGGGCGATCTCGGTATCGATGCAGGACAGTTCCGCCTCGCCGTCGATACGACTCAGGTGGGCGAAGCGGTCCAGCACCGTGAGGGTGATGTTCGAGCCCACGCCCAGATCGGGGATGATGCCCTGGCGCTTGCGATCCTCCGGCACCAAGCAGAGTCCGGCGCGGATGGATTTCAGCGGGGTGCGGGTGTCGATGCGCTGGCCATTGAGCCAGACCTCGCCCTCGTAGCGGCCGTCGTAGGCACCGAAGATGGCCGAGACCAGCTCGGTGCGCCCGGCACCCACCAGCCCGGCGATGCCGAGGATCTCGCCGCTGCGCACCGCGAAGGAGACGTCGTCGACGCGCTTGCGCTGAGGGTTGTCGACATCCAGACAGGTAAAGTGGCGCGCCTCGAAGATCACCTCGCCGATCTCGTGGGGGATCTGCGGATAGAGGTTGGTCATGGCACGGCCGACCATCTGGGTGATGATACGGTCGATGTCCATCTCGGCCATGGGCGTGGTGGCGATGTGCTTGCCATCGCGGATCACCGTGATGGTGTCGCAGATGGCCGCCACCTCGTCGAGCTTGTGCGAGATGTAGACGCAGGCCACCCCTTGCGCCTTGAGGTCGCGGATGATGTCCAGCAGCACGGCGATCTCGGAGGTGGTGAGCGCCGAGGTCGGTTCGTCGAGGATCAACAGCCGGGCGTTCTTGTTCAGCGCCTTGGCGATCTCCACCAGTTGCTGCAGGCCGCCGCCGTACTGGGACACCGGCAGGGCCACGTTCATGTCCGGCACCTTGAGCCGGCGCATCAGCTCGGCCGAGCGCTGCAGCATGGTGGGGTAGTCCAGCCGGCCGCCGAAACGGCGCGGCTCGTGGCCCATGAAGATGTTCTCGGCCACCGACAGATCGGGGACCAGGGTCAGTTCCTGGTGGATGATGACGATGCCGGCCGCTTCGGACTCGGCGATGGAATGGGCCTCCAGGGGCCGCCCGTCCCAGCGGATCTCGCCTTCCCAGGTACCGTGGGGATAGACCGCCGAGAGCACCTTCATCAGGGTGGACTTGCCGGCGCCGTTCTCGCCGCACAGCCCTACGCATTCGCCCGGACGCACCTTGAGATCGATGCCATCCAGCGCCCGCACCCCGCCAAAGCTCTTGGCGATGCCGTGCATTTCCAGCAGATAGTCGGCCATGGCCGCTCCTCGCCCAGAAGCCGCCCGACGCCAGGCGTCAGGCGGCCAGCCGGTGGCCAGTGGTTATTTGCCGTCGATCTGGGCCTGGGTGTAGAAGCCATCCTTGACCAGCAGGTCGACGTTGGCCTTGGTCAGCTCGGTCGGCGTGAGCAGCAGGGTATCGACCTTCTTGGTGCCGTTGTCGTAGCTGGAGTTGAAGCCCGGCTTCTCGCCGCGCACCAGCTGCACCGACAACTTGGCCGCCTCGGAGGCGATCAGCTTGAGCGGCTTGTAGACGGTCATGGTCTGGGTGCCGGCGATCACCCGCTTGATGGCGGCGAGGTCGGCATCCTGGCCGGACACGGCGACCTTGCCGGCCAGCTTCTGCGCCGCCAGGGCCTGGATGGCGCCACCGGCGGTGGCATCGTTGGAGGCGACGATGCCATCGATCTTGTTGTCGTTGGCGGTCAGGGCGTTCTCGACGATGGCCAGGGCCTCGGTCGGGTTCCATTCCTTGACCCACTGCTGGCCGACGACCTTGACGTCGCCCTTGTCGATGGCCGGCTGCAGGACCTTCATCTGGCCCTGGCGGAGGATCTTGGCGTTGTTGTCGGTGGGAGCGCCGCCGAGCAGGAAGAAGTTGCCCTTGGGTTGGGCCTTGAGCACGCCGCCGGCCTGCATCTCGCCGACCTTCTCGTTGTCGAAGGAGATGTAGGCGTCGATGTCGGCATTGAGGATCAGGCGGTCGTAGGAGATCACCTTGACCCCGGCCTTCTTGGCCTCGGCCACCACGTTGTTCAGCACCGTGGCGTTGAAGGGCACGATGACGATGGCGTCCACCCCGCGCGAGATCAGGTTCTCGATCTGCGACAGCTGGCGCTGCTCGTTGGCGTCGGCGGATTGCACATAGACCTTGGCGCCGAGTTGCTCGGCGGCGGCGACGAAGTAGTCGCGGTCACGGGCCCAGCGCTCCAGGCGCAGGTCGTCGATGGAAAAACCGATCTTGGGATGCTGGGCGTCGGCCTGGGCGAAACCGGTGGTGCAGAGGGCGAGCAGACCTGCGAGCAGGGTGGTCTTGAAGTTCATGATTGCGTCCTTCGTTATTGTTGTTGTGGAGCGATGGAACGGCTCTGAGTGTAACGATTCAGCTCGGTTGCACAAGCGGGCCTGGCCAGCTTTTTTGCGCAGGCCCGCGCAGGGTCATCAGCGATACAGATAGCGATTGACGATGCCTTCGAGCAACTCCTGGCGTCCGCTCACCGGCTGGGGCGCCAGGCCCTGGCTGAAGGTGTGTTCGGCGAGCTGTTCCAGGCTCAGCTGGCCACCCAGGATGCGCTGGCCGAGGGCCTGGTCCCAACCGGCGTAGCGCTCGGCCTTGAAGGTGCCCAGCGGGTCGTCCTGCAACAGCGCCGCGGCGCGCTCCAGGGACAGCGCCAGGGTGTCCATGGCCGCCACGTGGCCGTGGAACAGGTCGACGTCGTCCAGGCTCTGGCGGCGGACCTTGGCGTCGAAGTTGAAGCCGCCGCGGGTGAAGCCGCCACCCTTGAGGATCTCGTAGATGGCCAGGGTCAGCTCTTCCACGCTGTTGGGGAACTGGTCGGTGTCCCAACCGTTCTGCGGGTCGCCGCGGTTGGCGTCGATGCTGCCGAACACGCCCAGGGCCACGGCACTGGCGATCTCGTGCTGGAAGCTATGGCCGGCCAGGGTGGCATGGTTGGCCTCGATGTTGACCTTGATCTCCTTCTCCAGCCCGAATTGCTGCAGGAAGCCGAAGACGGTGGCCACGTCGTAGTCGTACTGGTGCTTGGTCGGCTCCTGGGGCTTGGGCTCGATCAGCAGGTCGCCCTGGAAGCCAATGCGGTGCTTGTGCTCCACCACCATCCGCATGAAGCGACCCAGTTGCTCGCGCTCGCGCTTGAGGTCGGTGTTGAGCAGCGTCTCGTAGCCTTCGCGACCGCCCCAGAGTACGTAGTTCTCGCCGCCCAGGCGGTGGGTGGCGTTCATCGCCGTGCAGACCTGGGTGGCGGCACAGGCGAAGATTTCGGGATTGGGGTTGCTGGCGGCGCCGGCGGCGTAGCGCGGATGGCTGAAGCAGTTGGCGGTGCCCCACAGCAGCTTGACGCCGGTCTCGCTTTGATGGCGCTCCAGCTCATCGACCAGGCGGGCGAAGTTCTCGCGGTATTCGGTAAAGTTGGCGCCCTCGGGGGCGACATCGGTGTCGTGGAAGCAGTAGTAGTCGACGCCCAGCTTGCTGAAGAATTCGAAGGCGGCGGCAGCCTTGGCGCGGGCCTGGTCGAGGGGCTCGCCGGCGGCCTGCCAGGGGCGCTGGAAGGTGCCCTGGCCAAAGACATCGCTACCCGGCCAGACGAAGGTGTGCCAGTAGCAGACGGCCATGCGCAGGTGCTCGCGCATCGGCTTGCCGAGTACCAGGCGGTCGGCTTCATAGTGACGGAAGGCGAGCGGGGAATCGCTGTCGGGACCGGCGTAGCGGACCTTGTCGACATTCGGGAAATAAGCCATCGCGTTGTCCTTGTTCTTATCGTTCGCACCCGGCACGGCGTGCCGGCTTGCCCTGATGGTAGCGCCGCCACCTGGGCTGCCTATTGTGAAAATCACCAGAGCCGAGTGCGATTTTGCCGCTTGAGAGGCCGGCGACGGGGTCGTAGTCTGGAGGCCCGCCCCGCGCGTCCCGCCGGAAGCCCGCCATGCCCAGCCAGCCGCCCGTCCACCGCGTCGCCCTGCTGTTCAACGGCAGCAAGATCTATGACCGGGGCATCCTCGCCGGCATCGGCAACTACCTGAGCGGTACCCGGGCGCGCTGGGACCTGTTCCTCGAGGAAGACTTCCTCTGCCGCCTCAAGGGCATCGAGCGCTGGCAGGGCGATGGCATCATCGCCGACTTCGACGATCCGGCGGTAAGCGCCGCTCTGGCCCACAGCGCGCTGCCGGTGGTGGCTGTGGGTGGCTCCTATGCGGCGGCGGCCAGCTATCCAGCGGGCATTCCCTATGTAGCCACCGACAACGCCGCCCTGGTGCGACTGGCCTACGACCACCTGATCGAATCGGGGCTGACCCGCTTCGCCTGCTTCAGCCTGCCGGCCGCCGACACCAATCGCTGGGCCGGCGAACGCGAGGCGGCCTTCGCCGCCCTGCTCCGCCGCGACGGCCTGCCGGTGGAGATCTATCGTGGCCTGGAGACCAGCGCACCGCTGTGGGACACGGCCGTGGACCAGCTGATCGCCTGGCTGGAGGCGCTGCCCAAGCCGGTGGGCATTCTCGCTGTCACCGATGCCCGAGCGCGGCAACTGCTGCAGGCCTGCCTTACCGCCGGCATCCCGGTACCGGAACAGGTGGCGCTGGTCGGCATCGACAACGACCCCCTGGCGCGTACCCTGACCCGGGTACCCCTGACTTCGGTGATCCAGGGTACCGAGGCCATCGGCCGCGAGGCGGCGCGGCTGCTGCACCAGCGGCTGCACGGGGTGGAGCTGGGTGCGCCGCGGGTGCTGATCCCGCCGGAAGGCATCAATGTCCAGGCCTCCAGCCGCCACCAGGCGGTGCGTCATCCCCAGGTGATGCGCGCCCTGCATTTCATCCGCCAATACGCCTGCCAGGGCATCAAGACCGCTCAGGTGGCCAGCTACGTGGGCATCTCCCGTTCGGCGCTGGAGACTTCCTTCCGCCGCGAACTGGGCCGCAGCCTGCACGACGAGATCCTCGGCTTCAAACTGGCCGCGGCGGCCCAGGCCCTGCAGGAGGGCGCGCCCAGCCTGGCGGACGTCGCCCGCCGCTGCGGCTTCACCTCGGCGCAGTACCTGCACGCGGTGTTCCGTCGTGAATTCGGCTGCACACCGCGGCAGTACCAGCTGAACCCCAGACCCCTGGCGAGCGCCCATGAAAAAGCCCGTCCGGAGACGGGCTTTCAGGCGACGACCGCGGCTTATTTGCCGACGGTCTGACCCAGGAACCAGGCACGCTCTTCGGCCTGATCAATCCACTCTTCCAGCAGGCTGGTGGTGGAGACGTCATTGGCGTCGTCGGTCAGGGTGTGGGTGGTGCGCATGTAAGCAGCCAGCGACTGGTTGTCGTCATGCAGCTCGGTCAGCATCTGGTCGGCCGACAGGTCGGTGGCGTCGCTGCTGGCCAGGCGCTTGAGCTGCACCATCTGCTCCAGGGAGCGTACGGTGGGCTGGCCGATCTTGCGGGCGCGCTCGGCGATCAGATCGGTGATGCCATACAGCTGGGTGGCTTGCTCTTCCAGCAGCAGGTGGTAGTCGCGGAAGTGCGAGCCCTTCATGTGCCAGTGGTAGTTCTTGGTCTTTATGTACAGCGCGAAGACATCGGACAGCAGCACGGCTAGGGCTTCGCCTACCGCCTGCTGGTTCTGCAGGGTGGCGTCTTCGCCCTGATGGGCCTTCTGCTTGACGCTGGAAACGGTCTTGAGTTCTTGCTTGGCATTGGCAACGGCCATGAGAGATCTCCTGTCATCGGACGTAAGGGAAAAGGGGGTTCGCCAGGAAGCGGCGAACAGCAACGTCTGTAGAAATCGACCGCATCGGGCGAAAAATCGTTCATCGAATCTGCATATCGCCACCATGGGCAAGACGAATGGTCGCCAGGGTTGCGATTGCGTTTCATTGCCCGCCCTAGAGGCTGCGCCGGACCACGACCGCTTCGCTTGTAGCTAGCCCTGTAGGTAAAACCGTTTGTCAGTTCCAGCGGCAAACCGATGCCGCGGCAGAACCGTCGCTCATCCGCCCCGGTCACCTAAAAGGCAAGGCACACGAAAGGTCGACGAGAGTTCTCCGTCGGCCACGACCAGGTTCTGCACACAGGTACAAGCGTATGACGACGCCCTTCGATCCCGCCCAGGGACACTCCTCGCAGACCAAGGACGGTTCCACGGCAGAGGCCCATCTGCACGACTTGAAAGAGGTCGCCCGCGACACGGTGCAAGACGCCAAGCAGGAAGGTGCCGCGCACTATGAACACTACCGCGACACCGCCGCCGACCAGCTCGGCGCCATCGCCCAGAGTGCCCAGGCGGCCGCTGACGAATTGGAAGACAAGGACACCCTGGGACTGGCGCACTATGTCAGCGACATGGCGCAGAGCCTGACCGGCCTGGCCGAGGATCTGCGCGGCAAGAGCGCCGAACAGCTGCTGCACCAGGCCGGTACCCTGGCGCGGGACAATCCGGCGCTGTTCCTCACTGGCAGCATCGCCATCGGCTTCGGCCTATCGCGTTTCCTCAAGGCGTCCAGCCAGCCCGAGACTGGCAGCAACGCGCGCCTCAGCGACGCGGACCAGGTGCCCTCGCTGACCACGCCCTCGGTGGCGGCGGAAAACGAGCTGGCGGAGCCGGCGGCCGGTGCCGACGTCATCCACACCAATGCTATCCCCAAGGGTGCGGACGTCCATACGCCGACCACCACCCGTAGCGGCGACCCCATCGGCGGCGCGGCGATCAATCCGGCCCGTAGCGACAGCGCCCTGAACACCGGCACCTCATCCAGCCAGCTGGATCGACCCACCCTGAGCGGAGGCAAGCAGCCATGATCAACGAGAATCCCACTCCGCGTCCCACCGAGGGCGATACCTCGGTGGTCGGCCTGGTCAAGCAGCTGGTCCACGAGGTACCGGCGCTGTTCACCAAGGAGCTGGCGCTGGCCAAGGCCGAACTGGGTGAATCCCTACGCACCACCAAGGCCGGCGTTGCTGGCGTAGCGGCCGGTGCCATCGTGCTGCTGGCCGGCTTCATCGTGCTGCTGATGGGTGTCGTCTATTTCCTCTCCCAGTACCTCACGCCCTGGGCCGCCGCCCTGCTGGTGGGCGCGGTGGTCATGGTGATCGGCTTCATCATGCTGCAGTCGGGCAAGAAGCAGTTCGAGCCGTCCCACTTCACCCCTGACCGCACCGTCAACAGCCTGCAGAAGGACAAGGACGCCGTACGGAGAGCCGCACAATGAGCATCACCGATCAGATCGACGCGGAGTCCCGCAAGAATCCCGAAGAGCTCGAGCGCGAGATCGACCAAAAGCGCGAGCGCATCGAAGACTTGGTGGGCGCGCTGGAAAGCCGCCTGTCGCCCGGCCAGTTGTTCGACCAGGCGCTCTCCTATACCAAGGGCCACAGTGGTGAATTCGCCCACAACCTGGGCAATACCCTCAAGGCCAATCCGGTGCCCGCGGTGCTGACCTCGGTCGGCCTGCTGTGGCTGGCGCTCGGGCAGAATCGCACGCCGGCACCGGCCTCGGCGGGCAGTCCGCTGAAGGACAAGCTGGCGGGCGCTCTGGATTCGGTGACCAGCAGCGCCGGTCATACCCGCGACTCGCTGAACCGGGGCAGCCACGATGTCCGTGACAAGGTGACCGGCCTGGGCGAGACCGTCTCGGCCAAGGCCTCCCAGACCGGCGAGCGGCTGAGCGATACCGCCGCCCAGGCCAAGGACACCCTGACCGACCAGGCGCAGCAACTCAAGGGCACCTTCGATACCCTGTTGCGTGAACAACCCCTAGTGGTCGGCGCGCTCGGCATCGCCCTGGGCGCCCTGCTCGGCGCCGCGCTGCCGCGAACCCAGACCGAGGATCGCGCCCTCGGCAAGCACAGCGACAAGTTGACCGCCAAGGCCAAGCAGGTGGCCAGCAGTGGCTATGAGCAGGTCAAGGCGGCTGGACAGGATGTGGCGAAGGAAGCGCGTCAGGCCAGCCCTGACAATGGCAGCCAGCAGGCGGGCGTGGGGAGCGCCCCCAAAAACCTGGGTAACGATCCCGATGCCGGAGTCGAGTCCATGGCGGGTTCGCCGAGGGCAGGCACCGGCAGTACCCTCGGGGCCACCCAGGCGACCGCGGGCATGAATGTCGGCCGTACCGCAGCCAACGGTAATACCCCTGGCGCGGTAGGTGATGAAAGTGGCATGGCCACCCCGCCGCGCAACTTCTAGCCAGGCCGGACCGCCGGGGTCAGCCACTGACTCCGGCCCATGAAGCAAAGGCGCCCGGGTCTGCACCAGGGCGCCTTTGCTCGTTTCAGTGCCGCCTCAGTAACCCGGATCCGGATTGTCCTTGGGC
>CAUQPA010000097.1:0-10330 GCA_963519325.1 uncultured Pseudomonas sp.
GAGGTACAGGGTACCCGTACCCTTCCGCCCTACTGGAATCCACGCAACGATCCCGCCACCTGGCAGCATCTCACCGGGTTCTACGTCGGTATCGGCCTGAGCAGTGCCCTGGTGAATCCTGCCTGGGGGGGCGATACCTTCGCCGGCGGCTATACCGGTCTCGCGGCTGGCACCACACCCTGGCCGGTGGCGGGTGCGGACAATTCGGTCAACCAGAACAACGTCTACGATCTCTGGCACGCGGCCATCAATTCGCGCGGCGAATTCTTCAGCGCCGAGAATGCCAGCGACCTGATCACCTCCCTGGGCAAGGTGATCACGCGGATCAGCCAATCCACCAGTGTCGGCGCCAGCCAGACGGTCTCACCCACCCAGGTGGGAGACACGACCTCGCTCTATACCTACAAGCCTTCCTTCTCCAGCGCCGACTGGAGCGGGGATGTCATCAAGTACCAAAGAACCGCCACCACCCAGACGCGGATCTGGAGCGCGGCTCAACAACTCGACGGCCGTTTTCCCGTTGGCAACACCGCCTTCGGCGCCCGCAAGATCTATATGGCCAAGGGCGGGATTCTCGCCGATTTCACCTGGGCCAATCTGAGTGCGACCCAGCAGACGAGCCTCAACCGGACCTCGGGTGGTGCCACCGATACCTACGGCAGTCGCCGGGTCGACTACCTGCGCGGTGATCGCAGCCTGGAAGCACCCAGTGCCACCCCGTCCTTGCGGCCGCGTAACCACCTGCTCGGCGATATCGTGAATTCCTCGCCGGTGGTGGTGGACGTTCCCAGCAGTCCCATCGCCTTGATGAACGCTACCGTCGGCGACAACTCCTACGCGACCTTCCGCAGCGCCAACCTGAACCGCGAGCGACGTATCTACGTCGGTGCCAACGACGGCATGCTGCACGCCTTCAACGACCAGGGGCAGGAGGTCTATGCCTTCGTTCCCAGTGCCGTGATCGGCAATCTCACCCGGCTGACCGAGCGCAGCTACACCGGTGGCGGGCACCAGTCCTACGTCGACAACACCCCGGTGGTAGGCGACGCCTATGTCGGCGGCGCCTGGCGCACCGTCCTGGTCGGAACCTTGCGCGGAGGAGGGCAGGGGATCTTCGCTCTGGATATCACCAATCCGAACGCTCCGGTGCTCCTCTGGGAAAAGTCGTCCGCGGATGCCGACTACCGGAACCTGGGCTTCACCTATGGCCAACCCGTCATCGCGCGGCTACATACGGGCGGCTGGGGCGTGGTGCTGAGCAACGGCTACAACAGTGCCCAGGACAATACGGTCCTGTACGTGATGAACATCGCCGACGGCAGCCTGATCAAGGCCCTACCCACTAGTGACAATGTGGCCACCCCCAACGGTCTGAGTTCGCCCTTCGTCGCCGATGTCGATGGCGACCTGGTCGCCGATTATGTCTACGCAGGCGACCTGCATGGCAATCTCTGGCGCTTCGACCTGATAGGTACCTCGTTGAGCGCCACGGCCACCGCGGACAACTTCCGGGTGGCCTTTGGCGGCCGGCCGCTCTACACCGCCCAGGCGAGCAGCCTGGCCCCTGGAACGACCAATCTGGTCCAGGCGATCACCGCCAGCCCGGCGGTCATCGCCCATCCCAGTGGGACGGGCCATCTGGTGCTGTTCGGCACCGGCAAGTACCTCGAGGTCAACGATGCCATCGCCAATACCAGCACGGCCATGACCCTCTATGGCATCTGGGATCGGCAGACCGATGGTTCGGCGGCGGGGAGTACGCCCGCCCTGACCGTCGCCAACCTCCAACAGCAGACCCTCGGCACCGCGCAGAGCATCAGCTATACCAGCTCCGCGGGGTCCAGCGTCAGCAGCACGGCGAATACCGTCTCCACCACCACGGTGAACTGGTACGACCCCGCGACGGCGGTCACCGGCAAACAGGGCTGGTACCTCAACCTGCCACTCAATGGCGAACAGGTGATCAACAGACCCCAGCTGTTCAGCGGCACCCTCCTGCTGAGCTCCCTGATCCCCAGCACCGATGCCTGTACCAGTGGGGTGACCACCTACCTCTATGCCTTGAATCCCTACACCGGGGGCAACAACAACGGGCTGTTCAACCTCGGGACCGATACCGTCTATGGGCGTATCCAGCTCGCGGGCCTGCTGGGCGGGATTGTCCCCTTCGTCTACGGCGATGGCAGTTTCAGCGTGGAGGGTACGCTGGCCGATGCGGCCATGTATGGAAGCAGTGGCAAGTCGGCGGATGGCCTGGGTGGGAAGCTGCCGGCCAGTCGCCGCCAGACCTGGCGTGTCATCACCAACCAGGACTAGCGAAGGTGGCTTTCATGCAGGCATGAAAAAGCCCGGCACTTGGCCGGGCTGTTTCATGGAGCCTTGCGTCTCAGCGTGCGTAGGTCAGCAGCACGTCGCCCGGGATCTGGAAGTCCACCGACATCATCACGGAAAGAGCGGTGATGGCGATGATGGAGAACCCGAACAGCTTGCGTGCCCACTGGACATCGTTCTCGGCCTGATAGCCCATGAACGCCAGACGCAGCCACCAGGCACCGATCACGGCGGCCACTGCCAGGTAGACGTAGCCGGCATAGCCGAGCACGGTCAGCAGCAGGGTGGCGGCCAGGAAGGCCACGGTGTACCAGACGATGTGCCGCTTGGTCACCGAGATGCCCTTGGCCACCGGCAGCACCGGAATCGAGGCCGCGGTGTAGTCCTTGAGACGGAAGATGGCGATGGCGTAGGAGTGCGGCATCTGCCAGAGGCAAAAGATCAGCAGCAGCACCGCGGCGCCGCTGTCGAACTGGCCGCTGGCGGCGCAGTAGCCGATTACCGGCGGAGCGGCACCGGACAGGCTGCCGACCAGGGTGCCGTACACCGAGGTGCGCTTCAGCCACAGGCTGTAGAGCCCCACGTACACCACGAAACCCATCACCGCGAAGGCGGTGGCGACCAGGTTGGTCGCCCCATACAGCAGCCCCACCCCGGCCAGGCCGAGGAGGGTGGCATAGGCCAGCGCCACCTTCGAGGAGATCGTGCCCTGGACCAGCGCACGATTACGGGTTCTTTCCATCTTCTGATCGATGTCCCTATCGATCACGTTGTTGAACACACAGCCGGAAGCAATGACCAACGACACCCCGATAGCCGTCGCCAGCAGCAACAGCGGGTCGATGCTCCCTTTGGAAGCCAGGAAGAACCCGCCGGCAACCGAGATCAGGTTGCCGAAGATGATGCCCGGCTTGGTCACGAGAAGGTACTTCTTGATCATCACGTCGGCCCGGTTCAGTGGATCATCATGTTGTGGTGCATGTGGTACATGATCCACAGGGATCCGACGACCACGATACCGACGATGACCACGGTGAAACCGAAGGAGATCACGTTCCAACGCTGCTCTTCGGAGGTGTTCAGGTGCAGGAAGAAGTACAGGTGCACCAGCAGCTGTACCACCGCCATGATCACCACGATCGCCAGGGTCGCGCCCTTGGAGAAGGTGGGGAACATCACCAGGCCGAAGGGAATGACCGTCAGGATGACCGACAGGATGAAGCCGACCATGTAGCTCTTGAAAGTGCCATGGCTCTCGGCGGTGTGCCCGTGGGCGTTATGGTCGTGCGCCATTACAGCACCCCCATCAGATAGACGATGGTGAAGACGAAGATCCAGATGATGTCCAGGAAGTGCCAGAACAGGCTCAGGCACGACAGGCGGGTCACGTTGGTGGTGGTCAGGCCCTTGGAAGCGACCTGCAGCATCAACACGATCATCCAGATCAGACCCGAGCTCACGTGGAGACCGTGGGTACCGACCAGCGCGAAGAACGACGACAGGAAGGCACTGCGATCCGGGCCGAAGCCCTCTTCGATCAGGTGATGGAATTCATAGACTTCCATGCCGATGAAGCCGGCGCCGAACAGCCAGGTGACCGCCAGCCAACCCAGGACGCCGCCCTTGCTGCCCTTGTGCTGGGCGATCATGGCGAAGCCGTAGGTGATACTGGAGAACAGCAGCAGGAAGGTTTCGACCAGCACGAAGGGCAGTTCGAAAATGTCCTTCTGGCTGGGGCCGTCGGCATGGGCCCCGCTCAGGACTGCATAGGTCGCAAACAGCGTCCCGAACAGAATGCAGTCCGTCATCAGGTAGGACCAGAAGCCGAATGTCTTCATCGATCCGGCGTCGTGGTGCCCATGCTCCTCGGCATGGGCGACTTCGTTATGCATAACTTGATTCGCCATTGGGTTAGGCCTGCTTCAATTTCGCCAGGGACTGAATGCGTGCGGTTTCGATGCGCGCCACTTCTTCCGCTGGTACGTAGTAGTCGACGTCGTCGTCGTAGCTGCGGACGACCGCACTGACGATGCAACCCACGAAGCTGGCGATGGCCAGCCACCAGATGTGCCAGATCAGCGCGAAGCCGAGGACCAGGGCGAACAGGCTGATCACGATACCGGCGGCAGTGTTGCGCGGCATGTGGATCTGCTTGTAGTCCGCATCCTTCTTCTCGGTGATGCCTTTTTCCTTCATGCCCCAGTAGGCGTCGATGTCGTGCACTTCCGGCACTTCAGCGAAGTTGTAGAAGGGCGGCGGCGAAGCGGTCGACCATTCCAGGGTACGGCCATCCCACGGATCGCCGGTTACGTCCAGGTTCTCCGGCAGATTGCGATCGCGGATACTGACGTAGAACATCCACAGCTGGCTGAGGATACCCAGGGCGATGATGCCGGCGCCGATGGCGGCGGTCACCAGGAAGGGGTGCCAGTCGGGGTTGTCGTAGTGGTTCAGACGACGGGTCATACCCATGAAACCCAGCATGTACAGCGGCATGAAGGCCACGTAGAAGCCGATCAGCCAGCACCAGAAGGCCTGCTTGTTCAGCTTCTCGTTCAGCTTGAAGCCGAAGACCTTCGGGAACCAGTAGATCATGCCGGCGAAGTAGCCGAACACGGCGCCGCCGATGATCACGTTGTGGAAGTGCGCGATCAGGAACAGGCTGTTGTGCAGCACGAAGTCGGCACCCGGAACCGCCAGCAGGACGCCGGTCATGCCACCGATGCTGAAGGTGACGATGAAGCCCAGGGTCCAGAGCATCGGCGAGGTGAACTGGATACGCCCCTGGTACATGGTGAACAGCCAGGTGAAGATCTTCACGCCCGTCGGGATCGCGATGATCATGGTGGCGATGCCGAAGAAGGCGTTGACGTTACCGCCCGAGCCCATGGTGAAGAAGTGGTGCAGCCAGACGATGAAGGACAGCACGGTGATGGCGACCGTAGCCCAGACCATCGACACGTAGCCGAACAGGCGCTTCTTGCTGAAGGTGGAGGTGACTTCCGAGAACACGCCGAAGGCCGGCAGGATCAGGATGTATACCTCGGGGTGGCCCCAGGCCCAGATCAGGTTGGTGTACATCATCTGGTTGCCGCCCGCTTCCGCAGTGAAGAAGTGGAAGCCCAGGTAACGGTCCAGGGTCAGCAGCGCCAGGGTCACGGTCAGGATCGGGAACGCGGCCATGATCAGGATAGCGGTGCAGAACGAGGTCCAGGTGAAGATCGGCATGCGCATCAGGGTCATGCCCTTGGTGCGCATCTTCAGCACGGTCACGAAGAAGTTGACACCGGTCAGGGTCGTGCCAATACCGGAAAGCTGCAGTGCCCAGATGTAGTAGTCCATCCCTACGCCTGGACTGTACTGGATGCCCGAGAGCGGCGGATAGGCCACCCAGCCGGTCGCGGCGAATTCACCCACGAACAGCGACATCATGATCAGCACGGCGCCGGCCACGAACAGCCAGAAGCTCAGCGAGTTCAGGAAGGGGAAGGCCACGTCGCGGGCGCCGATCTGCAGCGGCGTCACCACGTTCATCAGGCCAGCCACGAAGGGCATCGCCACGAAGAAGATCATGATCACGCCGTGGGCGGTGAAGATCTGGTCGTAGTGGTGCGGTGGCAGGTAGCCCTCGGCGCCGCCGGAGGCGATGGCCTGCTGGCTACGCATCAGGATGGCGTCGGAGAAGCCGCGCAGCAGCATGATCAGGGCGACGATGAAATACATCACGCCGATCTTCTTGTGGTCGACGGTGGTCAGCCACTCTTTCCAGAGATAGCCCCACTTGCCGAAGTAGCTGATGGCACCCACCAGCCCCAGGCCGCCGAGGGCGACCACGACGAACGTCACGAGAATGATCGGCTCGTGATACGGAATATCCGCGAGAGTTAATTTACCGAACATAACTTATTCCTCGGTACCGTGTTGACCGGCGTGCTGGGTCATATCCATCACGTGATCGGTCTGCTTGCTGAAGTCGGACTTCATGAACTTCTTGATGACCGTTCTGAACAGGTCCGGCTCGACCGTCGAGTAGTAGGCGATCGGCTGCTTCTCGCTGGGCTTGGCCAGCTCGGCGTAGCTCGCCTGGTCCAGGGTCTTGCCACCCGACTGCTTGACCTTAGCTACCCAGGCGTCGAAGTCACCGGCGGTGGGTACCGCGTGCACGGCGAAGATCATGTCGGAGAAGCCGGCGCCGCTGTAGTTGGCCGAGCGACCCTCGAACTCGCCGGGATGATCGGCGATCAGGTGCAGCTGGCTCTGCATGCCGGACATGGCGTAGATCATGCCGCCCAGGGCCGGGATGGACAGGGTGTTCATGACCGACTCGGAGGTGATCTTGAACTGCACCGGACGGTTGACCGGGATGGCGATCTCGTTCACCGAGGCGATGCCCTGCTCGGGATAGATGAACAGCCACTTCCAGTCCATCGACACGGCTTCGATCACCAGCGGCTGCTCGGGATGGTCGAGCGGCTTGAAGGGATCCAGTTCGTGGGAGGTCTTCCAGGACAGGATGCTCAGGAACACCACGATGGCCAGGGGGACCAGCCAGACCACGGCTTCGATCTTGTAGGAGTGAGCCCAGTTCGGGGTGTACTTGGCTTCCTTGTTGGTAGCGCGGTACTTCCAGGCGAACAGGAAGGTCATCACGATGACCGGGATCACCACGATCAGCATGAGGCCGAACGCTGTGTAGATGAGGTTGCGTTCTTGCACGCCGATGGAGCCTTTCGGATCCAGCAGCACGGCGTCGCACCCGCTGAGCAGCAGCGCGGCGGCACCGGCCAGAAGCCAACCGGTTGGTTTTAGATACTTCGTTAGTTTCATCTCACGACCTCAGTAGAGCGGCTCATCGTGGTTATTCTCTCAACGTGCCTGTCGCCAGCCTCATGCTCCGCAGCGGACAGGCATCCGTGCGGTAGGCTGATGGATTGCAGAAATTGCGGGATTTCGCAGCGCGGTATGGTGCCACAGAGGGCCTGGATATTCGACCCTTTGGTCAGCCGCCGTTCAGGTGTTGCCGCCCGTCAAGAAAGCCGAAATTGGGCGGGGTAAGGCACTGTCATGCGCTGGGTAAGAGTAGTCGAGGACGTCGGAGTCGCCAGTTCGAGCGGTGCTCGTCGGCATCGCTGGGCGAGGGGCTTGAGGCGGAACGGCGGTCAGGAAGGCGCGGCCCAAGGCGGCTAAGGCCTTGAAGGCTTTGAAAAGAGCGGGGAGGGAGGAAGTGGGGGGATGGTGCCGGAGATAGGAGTCGAACCTACGACCTTCGCATTACGAATGCGCCGCTCTACCAACTGAGCTACACCGGCACGAAGCTTTCAATAATAAGTCCGAGCCTCGTCACTATGCAAGCCTGCCGAACGGACCGGCAGCAGGGGCTGTGGCGATGTGTCGCACTGTCACAGCGGCCTGGTGTCGGGTTTCAAACAACGATCCCGGTTCGACAAGGCTGCCGCTGAAGAGGCTGTTGGTCAGGCCAGGGGACGTCCGGGAAACCTTTGCGGCAATCGTCCTACCTAAATCTTCGCGGTCACAGTCGGGCCGCACCTCGAAAATCCTGGGCTGCTGGCTGGCCACCCATAGCGGAGAACCCCGATGACCGATTACTCCCTTACCCGTCGTAACGTACTGGTCGGCTCCGCGGTTGGCCTGGCCGCGGCGGCCTCCGGCGCTGCCGTCGCCCAGGAGGGCACCGCTACTACCCGTCCAGCCAAGCCGCTGCAGGATCCACGTACCAAGTACACCCGTGAGCCGTTCAAGGAGCAGCGCCAGGAGTGGCCGGCGCTGACCAGCAAGATGGAGCCGCGCCCCGATCACGGCGAGACCAGCTACCACGGCTCCGGCCGCCTGGCCGGGCGCAAGGCGCTCATCACCGGCGGCGACAGCGGCATCGGCCGGGCGGTGGCCATCGCCTTCGCCCGCGAGGGCGCTGATGTCGCTATCAACTACCACCCCTCCGAAGAGTCCGATGCCCAGGAGGTGGTCAAGCTGATCAGGGACGCCGGTCGCAAGGCCATCACCCTGCCGGCGGACATCCGTACCCAGGAGGCCTGTGAAGAGGTGGTGAGCAAGGCCATCCAGCAACTCGGTGGCCTGGACCTGCTGGTGAACAACGCGGCCTACCAGCAGAGCAAGGCCGACATCCTCGAGATCACCGACGAACAATTCGACCGCACCTTTAAGACCAACGTCTATCACGTCTTCCGCTTCAGCAAGGCTGCCATCCCGCACTTGCCGCCGGGCGCCAGCATCATCAACACCGTCTCGGTGAATTCCTACGATCCCGGCGAAGAACTGATCGACAACGCCTCGACTAAGGCCGCCATCCTCAATCTTACCAAGGGCATGGCCAAGCAGCTGGCCAAGAAGGGTATTCGCGTCAATGCGGTAGCGCCGGGTCCGGTGTGGACGCCGCTACAGGTGGCGGGTGGGCAGCTTGAGGGGCAGATGAAGGAGTTCGGCCAGGACACGCCGCTAGGAAGGGCAGGGCAGCCGGCGGAGTTGGCCGGTCTCTATGTGGCGCTGGCGGAAGAGGATGCGAGCTTTAGTACGGGGACGGTGGGGGGGGCGTGGGGGGGGACGGGGATGCCGTGAGCTAACTATGATGTTTTAGTGGTCTCTCAGACTTGAAAGACCACTAAATTCTATCGAACTATATGCGATTAAGATGCAGGGCAGCCGCTAGGAGCTAGACTGTCTGTGGCAACATTGGCGCCTGTAATTGCACAGGTCCAGGATCCCGATGCCGAGCGAGACCAAGTGATCTGAGCGCCTTTTACGCGTGCAGAGACATTGCCAACCAGTTGTCCAACAATGGTGGCAGCACCGGTAGAAGTCGTTACATTGAGTGCAACCGCTGCTTTGGAATTGTCTGCGTTAGTGCCAGTAGCAGTATTGGCCACGTTAGCGAAAATGTCGGAGTAGGTGTATCCCACATCAGCTAGAGTTAGAGCTGACCCAGAAGAATTCAAACCACCACGAGTGTTGATAGCGTCCTCAACACCAGTCCTCAAAGAAGATAGCTCGCCTACACCTCGTGCAACCTGGGCTCTAGCGACATATTTCTGATATTGGGGAATAGCAATCGCCGCCAAAATACCAATGATCGCCACTACGATCATCAACTCGATCAAGGTAAAGCCTTTCTGAGCTTTCATTCAAAAATCTCCGAGGTTGGTTCAGGCCAACGTGCCTGTCAGGAGTAAAGCATAGGCCGTGCCAAAGAAAAGTGCCTACTGCAGCACGTTTTCTCTGTCGATGCCGTCAATAAAGGGGCAGGTCATGACAAAAAATGTCAGTGGTCTGGCGTCATTTTGCGGGCGGGGCAGGGGGGTGCTATAAGGCCAGCTAACGCAGGCTTGGGTGATCGACGATGAATGAGACGGTGATGCTGTCGGGACTGGCGCGGCAACTGGTGGATGCGCAGTTGCTGGCGGAGTCGTCTGCCCAGCAGGCGGTGGTCAAGGCCAAGCAGGCCAAGGTGCCGCTGGTGACCTATCTCGTTCAGCAGCGACTGGTGCAGAGCCGGCCCTTGGCGGAGCTCGCTGCCCAGGAGTTCGGGGTGCCCTTCCTCGATCTGGCGGCCATCGACAAGGAGCAACTGCCCAAGGACATCGTCAATGAAAAGCTGATGCAGCAGCATCACTTCCTGCCGTTGAGTAAAAGGGGCAACAAGCTCTTCATCGCGCTCTCCGACCCAACCAATCAGCAGGCCATCAATGATGTGTCCTTTGGCAGCAAGCTGGCGGTCGAGGTGGTGCTGGTCGAGGACGACAAGCTGCACCAGGCCATAGAGCGCTATCTAGATACCGGTACGGGTGGTCTGGATCTGGGTGATATCGATCTTGATCTGGAAACCGATGGTGGTGAGCGGCCCCAGGAAGCCGTAGCCGGGAGCGATGCCGACGATGCGCCGGTGGTGAAGTTCGTCAATAAGATGCTGCTCGACGCCATCAAGAAGGGCTCGTCCGACCTGCACTTCGAGCCCTATGAAAAGATG
>CAUQPA010000098.1:0-10328 GCA_963519325.1 uncultured Pseudomonas sp.
CGCGTACCCGGCGGCACGTTGCTGATGCCATCCTGGTCGGCCACCAGCTGGATGTATTCCTTGGAAGTCGCCCAGGTGATGAAGGTCCTGGCGGCGTCCTTGTGCTTGGCGCTCGCCGGAATGGCGAGGGACCAGGCGTACAGCCAGGAGGAGCCGTTGTCGGTTACCTCGTGGGGCGAGGCGGCGAAACCGACCTGATCAGCCACCTTGCTCTGGCTCTTGTCCGTGGTGAAGGAACCGGCGACGCTGGCATCGACCCACAGCGCGCACTTGCCGCTGTTGAACAGGGCCAGGTTCTCGTTGAAGCCGTTGCTGGACGCGCCAGGCGGCCCGTACTTCTTCAGGGTATCGACATAGAAGGTGGCCGCGGCCGTCCATTCGGGACTGGTCAACTGCGGTTGCCAGCGCTCGTCGAACCAGCGCGCGCCGAAGGCATTGCCCATCAGGCTGAGCAGGGCGACGTTCTCACCCCAGCCAGCCTTGCCTCTCAGGCAGAGGCCGTACTGGTCCTTTGCCGGCTGGTTAAGTTTGCCGGCGAACTCGGCGAGCTGCGACCAGGTCGGCTTGTCCGGCATCTGCAGTCCGGCGGCCTGGAACAGGTCCTTGCGGTAGTAGGTAACGGTGCTTTCACCGTAGAACGGCAGGGCATAGAGATGGTTGTTGACCGATAGCCCCTGGCGGACCGCCGGGAAGATGTCGTCGACGTCATAGCTGGCCGGCAGATCGTCGAGGGGTTCGAGCCAGTTCTTGGCGCCCCAGAGCGGCGTTTCGTAGGTCCCTATGGTCAGCACATCGAACTGACCGCCACCGGTGGTGATGTCGGTGGTCAGTCGCTGCCGCAGTACGTTCTCCTCGAGTACCACCCAGTTCAACTTGATCTCGGGATGCTGCTTTTCGAATACCTGGGACAGGCGCTGCATGCGGACCATGTCGCTGTTGTTGACGGTGGCGACGGTGACCGATTCGACGGCCTGAGCCACGCCGGTCAGACCGAGGCCAGTGAAAAGCAGCAAGGCGAAGGGGTGCTTCATCGACGTCTCTCCGTGACTGCCGCGACGGGCAGCTTGTTGTTGTTATGGCTCTTACACCGCCGATGGAAATTTGATTTGGTCCCGGCGGCTGCGGATGATTACAGCAGCAGCCCCAGGACCTTTGCTAACCTGCCATTGACCAGGCGTCGATACTTTTTTGATCTCTAGCGGTAGCCCAGCCCAGGTCAAAAAAGCATCGACGGCCATCGAGGCAGATGAGCCTTATCAGCACTAGCGGAGGTAACACTATGAAGGCCACCGCCTTCCTCGAAGCGCGGCCGGCGGAGCTGGAAGTCATCCTTGCCGAGCCAGAACAGAGCTTTCGCTGGTATGAGCACGACTATCCCTATGCCCTGGCACGCTGGAATCACCACCCGGAATACGAGATCCATCTGATCCGCGAGGGTAGCGGACGGCTCCTGGCCGGGGACTATGTAGGGCCCTTCGCGGCCGGCCATGTGGCCATGATCGGCCCGGACCTGCCGCACGACTGGATCGGCGACCT
Source organism: uncultured Pseudomonas sp. (assembly GCA_963519325.1). GTDB lineage: Bacteria > Pseudomonadota > Gammaproteobacteria > Pseudomonadales > Pseudomonadaceae > Chryseomonas. Next base: position 1,537 of record CAUQPA010000098.1, read on the forward strand.
GCCTCAGGGTGAGGTGCTGCCCGGCCGCGACGTGGTCATCCAATTCAACGGCGAGCTGTTGCGCTCGCTGAGTGTCGTGGCTCCGGAACTGGGCGATTATCTGCCACTGCTGGAGCAAGCCAGACGCGGACTGGAGTTCAAGGGCGAGACCGCGCGGCGGGCTGTCGAACTGATCGAGGCGATCGGCGAGGCCCGGGGCGCCGAGCGCCTGCTCAGGCTTTTCGGCTTGCTTGGCTGGCTGTCTCGAGCACCACTCAGCGAGAGGCTCGTGCTGGCCAGTGCCTGTTATGCGCCGGCACTGGATGACCGCAGTTCCGCGCGCGTCCATCAGGCCTTCGACTATCTGCTGAGCGAGCTCACCGAAGACATTCGGCTGACCGTGATCGCTCAGCGCGTAGGCATGAGCGAGGCGGGATTTTCACGCTTCTTCAAGAAGATCACCGGCCATGGCTTCATCGAATTGGCGCGCAAGCTGCGTATTCAGCGGGCCTGTCGGTTGCTGCTGCAGGTGGAGCTGTCCGTCGCCGCCATCTGCTTCGAGGTGGGTTATTCCAACCTGTCCAACTTCAATCGGCATTTCCGCAACGAGACCGGACAGACGCCGAGCCAGTATCGACGTGAAGCGCTCGCGACCAGGCGGCAGCCGGAATCCAAGGGTGAGGGCGGGTGAGGGTGGTTGTGTCCCTCAAGGACCGGCCGAACGGATGACCGACGTGCCCGACTTCGACGAGTCAGGCACGCCAGCAAGGGCTACTCGGCGCTCGACGGCTTGGCCCAGAGGTTGATGTCGCCCTCGACCGCATGGGTATCGATCTCGGCCAGTTCCTCGGCGGTGAAGGCCAGGTTGTCCAGCGCAGCCACGTTCTCGACGATCTGCTCGGGCCGACTGGCCCCGATCAGGGCACTGGTGATCCGCGGATCGCGCAGGGTCCAGGCCAGCGCCAGTTGCGCCAGGCTCTGACCACGCCGCTGGGCGATGGCGTTCAGGGCACGGACCCGTTCGAGGTTTTCCGCAGACAGATGACCTTGTTGCAGTGACTGGCCACCGGGCTGGTTGACCCGGGCCTCGGCCGGCACGCCATTGAGGTACTTGTCGGTCAGCAGCCCCTGGGCCAAGGGCGTGAAGGCAATGACGCCGCTACCGATTTCCTCGGTCGCATCCAGCAGGTCCTTTTCGATCCAGCGGTTGAGCAGGTTGTAGGCGGGTTGATGGATCAGCAGCGGGATCTTCCAGTCGGCCAGCAGCTTGGCCATCTCGCGGGTCTTGGTGCCCGAATAGGAACTGATGCCGATATAGAGCGCCTTGCCTTGCTGGACCGCGCTGGCCAAGGCGCCGGCGGTTTCTTCCAGCGGCGTATGCTCATCGAAACGGTGCGAATAGAAGATGTCGACGTAATCGAGGCCCAGGCGCTGGAGGCTCTGGTCCAGGCTGGCCAGCACGTATTTACGCGAGCCGCCACCTTGACCGTAAGGACCGGGCCACATGTCCCAGCCAGCCTTGCTGGAGATGATGAGTTCGTCGCGATAGGCAGCGAAGTCTTCGCGCAGCAGCCGACCGAAATTGATCTCGGCGCTGCCATAGGGCGGCCCGTAATTGTTGGCCAGGTCGAAATGATTGATGCCCAGATCGAAGGCAGTCCGCAGCAAGGCACGCTGGCGATCCAAGGGCGTGGTGTCGCCAAAGTTGTGCCAGAGGCCCAGCGATAGCGCCGGCAGCACGAGACCGCTGCGGCCGACGCGGCGGTAAGGAATACGGTCATAACGATCGGAAGCGGCTTGGTAAGCCATTGAAAACTCCTCGGGATGGAATACTTGTTGGAAACCCAGGGTGGTCGCGCAGCATGGTGCAGGTAGAGACGCGCGACCACCGGAAAGAGATTCGGGATAAAGACGCCATCCGATTAAAGCCGTCGGCGCCGTCTTGTACAAATGGGTGCTGCGGATTTTGCGGTGCAGGTGTGAGGTTAGCGGCGATCTGAAGCTCTGAACCCATAGTGGCAGGTAAACTGGCGAGGTCGAAGCGAATTGGGGAAAGCAGCCAGCGTGAAAAGGCAGACGCTCGGTGCAGCTCTCCATAACCATAACTTCGCATAATGGCGTTTCAGGTTATGTTGAGAGGGCAGGTGGGACTATTTTCGGGCCACCTGTCCTCGTAACATCACCTGCATTATGCGATGCCTTCCCGGTCAAATTGGTACCAAAATCGTCGTCGGCGAGCCTGGTGGCCAGCGAAAAATGGTACCAAAACGCTTGAGAGCCTCCTAATGGTTTGGTACCATTTTCCTCCTCGAGGCCGCGGATCTGCAGGCCAAAATGGTACCAAAAGGACTAGGCCCACTATGCTCATCAAGTTCGAAGACGACCAAGCCGTAGTCGATCTTCTCCGTGCTCACTACGGTGAGAAGACTGCCTCCAAGGGCTACCAGCGTGCCGCACGCGAGGTGGTCGACCAGCACCGGGAGATACGCCGACTCCGCGATCAAATCAGGGCCCTAGAGGATCGCCTCCTGCGTCGTGACCAGCTGATTGAGGGTGCTCGAGCTGCTGCCGCGCTCCTCCTCGAAAAGACCAGCCAGAAGGACATGTTCTGATGTGGGTCCTGATCGTTGTAACCCTGCTTGCTCCGACCGGTTCTCGTGACCAGTTCGCCACCCAGGGCAAGGTCGTTTCGATGCAGCAGTTCAGCAGCCAGGAAGCCTGTGACGAGGCTTCTAAGAAGCTCCGGCCGCTGCTCAATTCCTTCGACAATGTCATCTGTGTAAAGGGCTGATCATGAAACCTACCTTTCGCCAACACTTCGACCGCTGGTTGAGCCGTCCCGGCTCCTCGCAAAGCTTCCTTATCCCTGTCTCGATAGCCAACATCGTGCTCATAGCGATAGGCATCTATTCGGCACTGAACCCTTCCTAACCTCGACTGGCCCAACGGGCCATTAGTCGCTTGCACGCCGTCCAGGGCCCCTCTGTGGCCCCTGCGACGACACCCGCGAAGCGGCCCCAGGCATCGGCCTGTTCGGACTGCTCTAGAGGTCTTCCCGCCGCCTGATCGCCCTGGCTGCCGAGGTGCCCAAGCCCTCGACGCTCAGAACGCGACCGCGCAATGATCACCCTCGGCCTTTCAGTCAGGCACAAAAAACCCCGGCGATCGCCAGGGTTCGGGGTGGGGGTGCTGTTACACCCCCACTTTACCGCACGATCCTGCGGTCTACGCCACGCTCTTACGGGCTGCATCCTCTTCTAGTCCCATCAGGACCCCGCTGACCAAGCTCCTTGCCAGCGGTTTGAATTCATCCGGAAGTTCGGCAAATCTTCTAAACAATGCCCTCATTTCCGGTGATATGTCGCGTTCGTGCCTTTCCAGCAAAATCTCGTCAGTAGAGCAACCAAAAACCTTTGCCATGGCTACAACCTTGTCGCCTGGTGGAGCGTTCTTGTCCTTCTCCCAGCCGACAAGCGTGTTTTCGCCACTATCAATGGCTTCGGCGAGCTGACGCTGTGACAGCCCAAGCTCCACGCGCTTTAGCCTGATGTTCTCGCCGATGCTCATTGGTAGACCTGTAGCTCCGAAATCGTGCATTGACTCTATCTCCTGTATGCCCATCCATCACCGATAAAAGGTGGTGTGACCCACGATATTTCGCTTGAGTATGGACCGCGAGATATCGTAGCCTATCCCACATGATTTAGGGGCTTGACAGGATTTAGGGATGTTCATCGATTGGCTCAAGGTGTCGCAGACGCACAAGGAGGACCTGCCTCAGGTCGGCGATACCGTGCGGATCACCATCGATAAAGCAACAGGTGACGTCCTTCATAGCAGCGAACCCCGATACAAGCTCGAAGGCAGTTACAGCACTTCGATTCACATTGTTATCCAAGGACGCACGGTAACAGTCGATGGCAATCCGAGTCGCATTAACCGGCAGGACAATCTCTTTGGCTTTCAGGCCATTCAAGACTGCATCAATGTCTACAACAGTATTCTTTCAGAGTATGGCATTCCACCTTTCACCAAGTGCACCGAGCGTTATCTTAAAGATGGCAAGTCCGGTGCGAGGGCAGGGGACTGGACTGCTGACGGGGCATGTATTGAACGCGTTGACCTCACAACTAACGTTGCAGTAGGTAAAGACAATGTTGCCGCTTATCTGCGTGGTCTCAGCACTCAGCGCGTCGGTCATTCTATTGGCAGGCTTTTTCCTAATGGTTGGTCTGTCGATTGGACTACTTCTGGAGCTGGCACTGGGGTCCGACTCCAATACCGTAAAGCATATGCAAAAGCGGAAGAGTTACGGGCTAAGCTCCTTCCCCGAGTCCGTCGTACCCTTGGTGAAAACTCCCCCGAGTATGGTTACGCTCTCAAGCTCTATGAATACTGCCTCGAAACTGGTCTTGTTCGATTCGAGCAAGAACTAAAGTCGGAATACCTCAAACGGGAGCATCTCTCTTTTTGGGGCTTATTCGACGAAAATCGCTATAGCTTATTACATGACGAATTTTTGAAGACAGACGAAAAGTTAAAGGTGAATTCAATGGACCTCGCCGGTATCACTGAGCAATTGATTCTTGAGCATGTTGTTGACACTCCAAAGGCTGCTCGAACTACTGCCATGTATGCTATCGAGTGGATGCAAGGCGTTAAGCATGACCGCACTAAGCGTGCCTTTGAAACTCATGCTGCGCGCCTCAACCGCATTGGTATCAATATTCGCAACGCTTCCGATATCTCTAACGTTTCCACTGTTTTCGTTCGTCAGGTTCGCGAAGTAAATCCGGTGAAAGAACTCACCCCGCCTTCTTGGTATGTAAGGCCGGTTGCTCCGCCTCACTTGAGGCTTGTAGCGTGAAAACCCTAAGTTCTCAGGGCACCCAACTTTCTGCCTCTCAGCGAAATATGCTTGCCTTCCAAGCCAAGTTTCGTGGGCAATTCCTGAATAGTGTTCTACAACAGCAGACAGAAGAGGCTCTAGCAGCCGCTGCCGTTGAGCGTGAAAAGTACCTGTCAAAGTACAGGTTCGACAAATACGAAACCGATGCTGCAATGGCACAGCTCAAGAAAGTCTCCGCTTTCTGCGCTGCCGATTGCTTGTACGGATTCGAACAATACCAACCCTGCACCTCGCTGGGTTATTTCGACCACCTCGGAAATTTCTACCCGGAGTAATCATGCAAAAGCCCAGTCAAGATGCAGGCAAACAAACTGGTGGCAACTGGAAACTGTACGTTCTCGGTGCCGTGGTAGTGATGTGTGTCATTCGAATGGCCATCAATTACTACGTTACCGGCCACTTCACCCTTTAACACATTCAAGACGATTTAGGAGACTATTATGTCCGAGAACAAAGGCATTTCCGTTGAAGTTCTGTCGACCGACGTAACCACCAAGAGCGGTGTTTCGGCCCGCAACCAAAAGCCGTACCAGATTCGCGAACAGGTCGGTTACGTCCAGTTCCCTGGCAAACCCTATCCCCAGGAAATCAAATTCGCCCTGGAAGAGGGAGCCGGTGCCTACCCCCAGGGCCGTTACGAAGTTCACCCCGATTCGTTCTACGTCGACAACTTCGGTGGCCTGAAAATCGGCCGGCTCAAGCTCAAGAGCATTCCGGTCAACCTCTCTAAGGTCGGCTAATCATGGACATGGATGCATCGTGGATTTGGTATCTTCTCGCTGCATTGTCCATGCTGTTCTCTTTCTTCCACGGATATAACACGGGGGTTAAAGCATGACCCCCGATAAAGCAGCAATTCTCGTCGTCGGCTCCTGCATTGTTTGCTGGTTCACCGGTTACGGATATGGTGTCGTCGTCCATTTTCTACGACGTATCTTCGGCAAGGCGGTTGGATAACTTCCTGCCATTAAGGAGCAATATATGAAGTTGGCTCAGTTGAAAGAGGCTGCAAAAAACCGTTACGTCCAGCTGTCCGCAGTTGCCGTAACTTCCATCATCCCCGCAATTGCCATGGCCGATGAAGACCAGGTGACCGGTGCAATCTCCGCGCTTCAGGTGAAAATCCTGGGCTACGTGCAAGCCGGTATCGCTGCTGCAATCGTCCTCCTGCTGGCCTCGCTCGCCGCCGATGTCGGCGTCAGCGTCGCCAAGAAGTGGCTCCGGAAAGGCGCGTCCTAAGGGGTCATGCAATGAGAAAGGCGACCCTGGTACTGGCGACTTCGGTCGCCTTTCTCTTTTCTGGGGCAGCGTTTGCTGTCACGGGATCGAGAACTGTAAATCCAACCTCAGCATCCGATCTTTATAGTGCCGGGTCATTTGTCAATGACGCTGGTGTGCTCAAAGTTCAGAGCCCTGTCTCTGGAACTTATATCCCTGCTGGAACTTCTGCCAGTCAAGAAGTTAGTGTGCCTGTAAAGACTATCGCGACTGTTAATAAGGGAAAAGTCGCTGCCACTGTAAGAGCCGCCGTTAAATCTGCCCCTGGCTCGATCATAGCTAGCGCCGCGTTGAATGCAGCCGTTGAGGCTGTTGGTGGATTGATTGAAGACGGACAAGTAGTTCGCAAAAACAGTAGTGCTGCATCCGGTGAGTTTTATCAAGCGAATGATTCCTACGGCCCCGACCAGAAGTCGGCGTGCGACACGGCGGCCAAAGGCTGGTTTGGTGGAACTACTGGTGAATACAGGCAGAATTTTCCTAGCCAGGGCTCTGACGCTTGTATATTTCAGTCTGGTGGCTACGTCTCTATTACAAAAACACAATGCCCCTCCGGCAACTATATGGACTTTGGCAAACAGCGTTGTGTCTCTGGCACTCCTCCTGCCACTTCAACTCCGTGGACTGAAGGCGATTACAACGATCTAGGAACTTGGGTTCAAGGCCAAGACGGTACATGGATCAAAGAAGGTGCTCGCGAATCCTGCATGATTCTCGGTGGCCCTGCCTGCCTTGATAATACTCTTGACGACAAGATCATCTCCGGGCCGTCCACTATTACCGGTGCTCCCACGACTACGACCAAGACAGTTTCTACCACTAATCCAGATGGCTCCGTTACAACTGGTACTGCCACCACCACTACAACTCCCGGTGCTAGTGTTACCTACAACAATAACACTACCAATAATATTCAATACAATACCTATGAGAAAACTGTCACAAAGAATCCAGACGGTTCTACTACCGAGACTAATACTGACGAAGGCATGCCTGATGTTCCCGACTGGCTTACTCCTTCTCTAAAGCCACTTAAAGACCTGCCTGACATTATTAAAAACCAAGGACCTGAGGGGAGTTCTGTCCCCTATACTTCCTGGTTTGATCTTGGCGGTGGCAAGTGCAAGGAAATTGAATTTGATCTCCCTGTCATTGGCCATGTCTCTTCTACATTCTGTGATATGTACTATAAGTACGTTCATCCCGCTCTTTACTTTCTGTTCTCTGTTTGGAACTGGCACAGCTGTTTCCAGATATTCCGGGAATCGGCCACCAGAGTGAGGGCTAAATAATGTCTGCCATTGCCAGCTTCCTCCTTCTTATCTTCCAGCGTGTAGCTTCCTGGCTTGTTGTTAAGACTAGCCTCGAGCTGACTATTAAACTCGCAGTCGCCACCGCGTTTCTTGCTGCCCTTGCAACGTTTGTCGCCGCTGTCGCTGCGATTCAGGGTAAGTTATATGCTGCTGTTCCATCTTGGGTTCAATGGGGGCTTGATTTGCTACCCTCCAATACCGTCGTATGTATTGGCTGTCTTGCTGCAACTTATGCTGCGGCTTGGACATACGAAGTTATTGTCACGATGATTACTATCAAAGGCCGCGTATAAAAGGGCAGGGGGTGTGTGTCGCCCGCAGGGCGAACACACATTCCCCCTGACCTTTGGAGTCTCAAATGACCGTTTACTTTGTTACTGGCAAACTTGGATCTGGCAAGTCCCTCATTAGTGTCGGCAAGATACGCGATTACATGCAAGACGGAAGGAGGGTAGCCACTAACCTTAATATTTTCCCTGACAACTTGTTTACTTATAATAAGTCTTCTGTAGTTCGATTGCCCGATAACCCCCGATTTGAGGATATGGATGCACTTGGCAAGGGTTATGAGCATGAAGACAAGTACCACAATGACGAGAGTCGCTATGGCCTTATCGTTCTAGATGAATGTGGCACCTGGCTTAACTCTCGCGAGTGGAACGCTAAGGGCCGTCGCGATCTTATTAAATGGTTCTATCATGCCCGCAAACGCCGCTGGGATGTAATCTTCCTGATTCAGGACATCGAGTCCATTGACGGCCAGATATTCCGCTCCCTTGGTGAGCATGTTGTTATCTGTCGTCGAATGGACAAATACAAGATACCTGTAATCAAGCTCAAGATGCCTAGGTTCCATATTGCTTCTGTTTATTATGGCTCCGTCAATAAGGCCAACTTCGTTGATCGTTGGGTTTATCGCGGCATGGACCTTTATCCTTTGTATGACACACTTCAAGAGTTTGACGATGGTGTTCAGACTTACAACGGGCAGGACGTTGATATGCGGGCATCCTTTACGTTGCTTTCTGCCTGGCACTTAAAAGGCCGCTATGAGGCTCCACCGCCTGAACCTCGATCCCTGGTCAAGCTGGTCTCGACAGCGGCAAAATGGGCTTTCTTTGGGCCTGCCTTGGCCTACATGGCTGTCACCCAAGATCGCTGGCTGGATGCCAAGATTCGGAGCAAATGGCAGGAGGGAGAACGGCAGATTCGCGAGAACGGCAATCTACTGGGTCTTGCCCCAGTCGTCCCCATTCGCGACTTCGCATAATTGAGCGTTATGTTTCTTTGGCCCTGGAACATTGCGTAGCTCC
>CAUQPA010000099.1:0-10326 GCA_963519325.1 uncultured Pseudomonas sp.
CCTGGGCGAGGCCAGTTCCAGCTTGCGCAGCATCTGGCGCTTCTTGCTGTTGTAGCCCTGCATCCGCACCAGCAATTCATCCAGGGTGGCCACCGCCTTGAGGATGTGCGGTCCCTTGTTGAGCATCACGCACTCGGCGCGGACCCCGGTGGCCGCATCAGTGATCTCGGCGCGCGAGGGCGAGCCCTTCTTGGCCAGGTTCTCCAGCACCTGGGTCGCCCAGATCACGGGCACATGGGCCGCCTCGCACAGGCAGAGGATGTCTTCCTGCAGGGCCGCCAGGCGTTCGAAGCCGCCTTCCACCGCCAGATCGCCGCGGGCGATCATGACGCCGAACTCCCCGCGCTGCATGCCGGCCAGCAGGAGTGCGGGAAGGTTGTCAAAGCCCCGGCGGGTCTCGATCTTCAGCACCACGCCCAGGTGATCCGCCTGCAGCCGTGCCAGCTCGGCGAGCAGCGCCCGGACATCCTGCGCGCTGTTCACGAAGGACATCTCGATGCCGTCGGCGTGCTCGGCGGCGAAGGCCAGGGCCGCCAGGTCCTGCTCGCCCAGGGCGGCGAGTCTCAGGGTGCTCTGGGGAAAGTTGATGCCCTTGTCGCCCTTGAGCTTGGCGCCGCCGGGTGCGTGGGTGATGCGTACCTGCAAGCCGTCCTGGTCGGCGTGCTCCACCACGCCGCCGATCTTGCCATCGTCGAACCAGAGGGGCTCGCCGCTCCGTACGTCGGCGAAGACCTGGGGGAGGGTGCAACCCAGGGTGGCCGGGGTCAGCAGGCGCCCGCCGCTGTCGTGGCTGGCGGGGCGCGCGGGGGACTGGTCGGCGGTCAGGGTGAGCAGCTCGCCTTCTGCCAGGCGCAGAGCGCCGGGTTGCGCGGGAAAGTCGCCAAGGCGGCTGTGCCGGCGGCGTCCGTCGCGCTCGACGGTCAGGCGCAGGCCAGGTGTGAAATAGGTGGTCTTGGGCAGCTCCACCCAGCAGCCTTTGCCGGTCACCTCGACGACCCTCAGCCGCCGCCTGGCCTGGCGCGTATCCACCAGCTGGATGACTTCGCCCTGGCGGAGGTCGCCGAGCCAGCGCTCGCCCACCTGGAAGGCCGCGCTCGCCGCGGCGGGCGCTGGCCGTGGTCGGCGCCGACCGGTCAGCCAGACCCGTGCCGGCTGGCGCACCCTGCCCTGGGCGTCCCGTTCGGGTTTCACCTTGCACACGGCGTCGCCCGGGGCGATGGGACCAGTGCGTAGCTTGGGCCCGGGTAGGTCCATGAAGACCTTGCACGGCCGGCCGACCTCCTCGCTGGCGCGACGCACGTGTTCGATCATCCGCGTCCAGAGGGCCGGCTCGTCGTGGGCACAGTTGATCCGTGCGCAATCCATGCGCGCCGCCAGCAGATCACGCACCAGCGAGTACTGCTCCGCCGCCTCGCGGGGCAGGGTCACCATGATACGGACCTCCCGCTCGCGTGGCGGGGCGCCGAACAGGGCGCGGGCATGGCGGGCCAGCGGATTGGTGGCCTTGGCTACCGCTGGCGGCGCCTGGGTACGACCCAGCAGCCGCTCCAGGGTGCCGAGGAGGGTCGCCACCGCAGGCAGCACCGCGGCCTCGGAGCGTCCCAGGGAGGAAAGCCCCAATGCGGAAAGCCGCCGTTGCAACCCATGCAGGTCGTACTCGCGCAAGGCCAGGTAGGCGAGCAGGTTGTGGGCACTGGCGCGGTAAGCCGGATTGAGCGCCTGGCGTTCGAGGCGCGGGTCGGCGGTGGCCTGTTCCAGGGCGCCATGCAGCTTGCGCAGGTCGTCGAGCAGGGTGGCGAGGTCGGCAGTGGGGGAGTGGGCAGTTGAGGTCGAACGGGGTGGCACGAAAACTCTCCAGGAAGGCTGCCGGGCGAGACGCTCGCCGGCGTTCCTGTCTGGGACCCGCCGCCGCGCGAGAAGTGGAAAGCCAAGTGTTGCCAGACATTAGCGCCAGAGGGCCAGTCTTCAGCGCGGATCATCCTCGGTGACCATAGGGAGTCGCCGAGGATGCTGCTATGATTCGCCGCCTTGACGATCCTCGTTTTCAGGTACCCGCCATGGCGCAGATTTCCGAACGTCTCCTGGTCCAGGCCCATCTGGCCGCCAAGCAGCCCAAGGCGCTCGGGCCGGACGAGATCGCGGCCTACAAGACCGCCATCGCCCGCGAGCTCAAGGCGCAGAACGCGGTGCTGCTGGCCCACTACTACACCGATCCGCTGATCCAGGCCCTGGCCGAGGAAACCGGCGGCTGCGTCGCCGACTCCCTGGAGATGGCCCGTTTCGGCAATCGCCATCCGGCGTCCACGGTGGTGGTGGCCGGCGTCAAGTTCATGGGCGAGACGGCCAAGATCCTCAATCCGGAAAAGCGGGTGCTGATGCCCACCCTGGAAGCTACCTGCTCCCTGGACCTCGGCTGTCCGGTGGAGGAGTTCTCCGCCTTCTGCGACCAGCATCCCGAGCGTACCGTGGTGGTCTACGCCAACACCTCCGCCGCGGTGAAGGCACGGGCGGACTGGGTAGTGACCTCCGGCTGCGCCCTGGACATCGTCGAACACCTGATGGACAACGACGAGACCATCCTCTGGGCGCCCGACCGCCACCTGGGTCGCTACATCCAGCGCGAGACCGGGGCGGACATGCTGCTCTGGGAGGGCTCCTGCATCGTCCACGAGGAATTCAAGGCCAGCCAGCTGGAGGACCTCAAGCGGCTCTACCCGGAAGCGGCCATCCTGGTGCATCCGGAGTCGCCCGAGGCAGTGATCGAACTGGCCGACCACGTCGGCTCCACCAGCCAGATGATCAAGGCCGCCCAGACCCTGCCCAACCGGCAGTTCATCGTCGCCACCGACCGCGGCATCTTCTACAAGATGCAGCAGGCCTGCCCGGACAAGGTGTTCATCGAGGCGCCTACTGCCGGCAATGGCGCCGCCTGCCGCAGTTGCGCCCACTGCCCGTGGATGGCGATGAATACCCTGGAGCGCACCCTCAACTGCCTGCTCGACGGCTCCGGCGAGGTACTGGTCGACCCGGCGCTCATCCCCAGGGCGGTCAAGCCGCTCAAGCGGATGCTCGACTTCACCCAGGCGCTGCAGCTGAAGGTCAAGGGCAACGCCTGAGGGCGCTGCCCTGGACGCTAGCGCAGGATCTCTTCGCTCAGCTTGCGCTGGGCGATCAGCTCCTGCTGGCGAGCGTCGATCCGCGCGGCCAACTGGTAGTTGCTGGCCGCGCGCTGCTTGGCGAAGCCCAACTGCTGGATGGCCTGGTTGTAGTCACCGGTGAGGGCGAAATACTCGGCGCGGGCCTGGTGTACGCCGACCAGATCGCCCGCCTGGCCGCGGATATCGGCGGCCAGGTTCCACAGGTCCGGGTCGATCGGGCGCTGCTTGAGCAGCTTGTCCAGCAGCTGGCTGGCGTCCTTGGCCTTCTGGGTGCGATTGAGCATGTCCACCTGGGCCAGGGTGACGGCCAGGTCGCCCGGGTAGAGGTCCTCCAGGCGCTGCACACGCTTCTGGGCGTCCGGCAGGCGATTGGCGGTGATGTCCAGGTCGACCTGGGCCAGGTTGTAGCTGACGTCGTCGGGCGCCTTGCGCAGCAAGGGCGCCAGGGTGTCACGCGCCTCGTTGAGCTGGCCCTGGCGGGTCAGGCCCATGGCCAGGCCGTAACGGACGGGGTCGTTGTCCGGATTTTCCTGCAGCTGGGCCCGGTAGCGCTTCACCAGCAGGCCGGCGGTTTCCTCGAAATACATCTGGGTACGCACCTTCATCAGCTGGAAGCGCTTGCTGTCCTCGACGCCACCCTTGGGAAAGCGCTCGGCGCGCGCCTGGGTATCGGCGATCCGGCTGTCGGTGACCGGGTGAGTCAGCAGGAATTCCGGCGGGGTACGGTCATAGCGATACTGGCGGGCGAGCCGGCCGAACATCTCCGGCATGGCCCGCGGATCGTAGCCGGCACGCTCCAGGTTGACGATGCCGACGCGGTCGGCCTCCTGCTCGTTGAGCCGGGAGAAGCGCAACTGGCTCTGGATGGCCGCCGCCTGGGTCGAGGCGATGGCGGCGATCCCGGCATCGCCACCGCCCGCGGCGGCCGCCACGATTCCGGCGAGCAGGGCCGCCATCAGCGGCAACTGCATGCGTTGCTGGTTTTCCACGTTGCGGGCGAAGTGGCGCTGGATCAGGTGGCCCAGTTCGTGGGCCATGACCGCCGCGTACTCGGCTTCGGTTTCCGACTTGAGGAACAGCCCGCCGTTCACCCCGATGACGCCGCCAGGCGCGGCGAAGGCATTGATCTCGGGATCCTTGATCAGGATGAAGACCAGCCGGTGATCCTGCAGGTCGCTGGTTTCAGCCAGCTTGTAGACGGTCTGCTCGACGAACTGCTTGAGCTGCGGATCGTTGATGGTCGGTACCTGGCCGCGCAGCATGCTCAGCCAGGCACGGCCCATCTGAAACTCCTGCTCGGGCGAGACGATCGAAGAACTGGCATCGCCCAGCGACGGCAGGTCGTTCGCGCCATGCGCCAGGAACGGCGTGGCGAGCAGCGCCAGGGACAGCAGGGCGGGGCGCAGGACTTTCATGAAATGACTCTTGGCCGCAAAGCCGTTACTTTAGCGGCCCCTCGTCCGAGTGCCTAGCGAGCGCGGGCACTGTCGTATCCCGTACCGGAGAATCCCATGGCCGATCTGAGCCAACCCTATACCGGCGCCGTCACCGCCCACCTCGATGCCAGCGGCCTGAGCTGCCCCATGCCGCTGCTCAAGGCCAAGCTCGAACTCAACCGGTTGGCGGCGGGCGAGGTGCTCGCCGTGGTGGCCACCGACGCCGGCTCCCAGCGGGACTTCCGCACCTTCGCCAAGCTGTCTGGCCATAACCTGGTGGGCGAGGAAGTGGCCGGGGAGACCTTCCGCTACTGGCTGCGCAAGGCCTGATCAGGCCCCGCTCAGCGCCTGGGCGGCGGCCAGCACCTCGGCCGCATGGCCGGGGACCTTCACGCCGCGCCAGACCTGGCGTACCACACCGTCGCGATCGATGAGGAAGGTGCTGCGGTCGACGCCGATGTATTCCTTGCCATAGAGCTTCTTCGGCTGCAGCACCGCGAAGAGGTTGCACAGCGTCTCGTCCTTGTCGCTGATCAGCTCGAAGGGAAAGCCCTGCTTGGCGCGGAAGTTCTCGTGGGTGCGCAGGCTGTCGCGGGAGATGCCAAGGATCTGGGTGTCGGCCGCCTGAAATTGCTCGTGCAGGTCGCGGAAGCCCTGGCCCTGGGTGGTGCAGCCGGGGGTGTTGTCCTTCGGATAGAAGTACAGCACCGCCTGGCGTCCGCGCAGGCTGTCCGGTGAGACCTCGAGGCCGCTGGTGGCCTGGGCCTGGAAGGTCGGAAGCGGTTGGTCGAGGGTCACGCTCATGGACAGCTCCTCTGGTCGGGTCGAGGTCTAGTTGCTCTGCGGGCGCCAGGGCTCGATCAGCGCATCGAGATTCAGGGCGTCGGCGAAATCGAGGAATTGGTCACGCAGCCAGCTGATCTGGGTGCCGGCCGGCAGGGTGACGGTGATGGTGGCGTTGAGCATGGTGCCGCCGGTCTGGGGCGCCTGGTAGGAATCGCAGACCAGGTTCTCCACCTCGATCTTGTGGTCGGCGAAGAACTGGCAGAGTTCGTTGAGGATGTCGGGGCGATAGGCGGCGCTGACATAGACGACGTACGGCAGCGCCTGCGGACGATTCTCCAGCGCCGCGCTGCGGGTCACGCCGACGGTGAAGCCGTGACGCTTGCCGAGGCCGGCGAGGCCACCTTCCAGGCGCGCGAGGCCATCCCAGTTGCCGGAGACCTGCAGGATCAACGCGCTGTATTCCCCGTGTCGGCTCAGGCGGCTGCTGACCACCGCGCAACGGTTATCCATGCAGCTGCGGTAGAGCACATTGGTCAGCTCCATCGGATTGGCGCCCAGCGCACTGATGACGAGAAATTGTTCGCGAATCGGGGGGGTGGCGGACATTAGGGTTCCTGGCAGGGGAGGATACGACTGGGTTCTGTCAGAAAAGCGGCTGCGCTCGGTGATGCTTCGTTGAAAAAGGCTGCGGAAAGCTCATTTACCGCTCGTACACTCCGCTTCCTCAGCCTTTTTCGCCGCGCCTGACCTTCGCTCGCCAACTTTTCGTACAGAACCTGACAAAGGCGAAAGGGTAGCGAAAAGCGCTCGCGGGGGGAATGCCCGTTGGGGGCGCGTTGCTTGTGCTGGCGCAGAGGCGTCAGTACCATTACCGCTCTCTTTTTCCGGCAGGAGCGGTTGCATGATTGCGGGGAGCATGGTGGCGCTGGTCACCCCTATGGACGCCCAGGGGCGTATCGACTGGGATAACCTGACCAAGCTGGTGGACTTCCATCTCGCCGAAGGCACCGACGCCATCGTTGCGGTGGGCACCTCGGGCGAATCCGCCACGGTCGACGTCGACGAGCACGTCGCCGTGATCCGTCATGTGGTCGAGCAGGTCAAGGGTCGCATCCCGGTGATCGCCGGCACCGGCGGCAATTCCACGCGCGAGGCCATCGACCTCACGCAAGCCGCCAAGGACGCCGGCGCCGACGCCTGCCTGCTGGTCGTGCCCTATTACAACAAGCCGACTCAGGAAGGCCTGTATCAGCACTTCCGCATGATCGCCGAAACCGTCGCCATCCCGCAGATCCTCTACAACGTGCCGGGGCGTACCGCCTGCGACATGCTGGCCGAGACCGTCGAGCGGCTGGCCAAGGTGCCGAATATCATCGGCATCAAGGAAGCCACCGGCGACCTGGCCCGCGCCCGCGACATCCTCTCCCGCGTCGGCAAGGACTTCCTGGTCTACTCCGGTGACGACGCCACCGCGGCCGAGCTCATGCTGCTGGGCGGCAAGGGCAACATCTCGGTGACCGCCAACGTTGCGCCGCGCGCCATGAGCGACCTCTGCGCCGCCGCGATGAAGGGCGATGCCGAGACCGCGCGTGCACTGAACGAAAAGCTGATGCCGCTGCACAAGAATCTGTTCATCGAATCGAACCCGATCCCGGTGAAGTGGGCCCTGCATGAAATGGGCATGATCGACGCCGGTATCCGCCTGCCGCTGACCTGGCTCAGCTCGCGCTGCCACGAAGTGGTACGTGAGGCCCTGCGTCAGGCGGGAGTGCTGGCGTGATTAGGAAGCAGTCGATGAAACGTGTTCTGGGTTTGACGACGCTGGGTCTGGCCGTGGCCACCGCCAGTGGCTGCAGCTGGGTGTGGGGCGAGCACGGGTATTTCCGTGATCGCGGCAACGACTACCTCGAATCCCGCGAGACGGGACCGATGCAGGTGCCGACCGACGTCAAGGCCAAGCCGCTGGACCCGCTGCTGCCGATCCCGGCCAACGTGGCCGATACCCAGAATCGCTCCTATGGCTTCGAGGTACCGCGGCCCCAGGCGCTGAGCGTCCAGGGCGGTGGCAGCGAGCAGTACAGCGTGCAGCGCAGCGGCAATGCCCGCTGGTTGGCCGCGCAGAAAGTCCCGGCCAGCGTCTGGCCGGTGGCTCGCCAATACCTGACCGACAACGGCTTCCGCATCGCCGAGGAACGGCCGCAGACCGGTGAACTCATCACCGCCTGGCAATCGCCCACCGAACTGTCCACGCCGCTGGCCCGTAGCCTGAGCACCAATGGCCGCCTGCAACCGGGCAACGAGCTGCGCACCCGCGTACGCATCGAGCCGGGCGTGCAGTCCGGCAGCAGCGAAATCTTCGTCCAGACCCAGACCCGCAGCCAGGGCAGCAGCAGCGAGCCGTCCTGGTCGAGCAGCCAGAACAGCTCGGCCCTCGATGACGCTCTGCTGAATCAGGTTCTCGCCGGCCTGGATCGCAGCGAGGAGGGCAGTGGCTCCGTCTCCCTGCTCGCCGCCGGCGGCTACGACACCCCCGAACGCGTGACCTACGAGGTCGATGGCAGCGGGGTGCCCATGCTGGTGCTGGAAAGCGACCTGAACCGTGCCTGGTCCAGCGTCGGTCGCGCTATCGAAGGCGCGGACATCCGCGTCGACGACATGGATCGCAGCCTGGGCGTCTACTACGTCAACCTCGCCGAGGGCGCGCAGAAGCCCGAGGAGCGCAAGCCTGGCTTCTTCGGTCGCCTGTTCGGCAAGGGCGAGACCAAGGAAGAGGAAGACGCCCGGGCACGGCGCTTCCAGGTACGCCTCACCTCGGTGGGCAACGCCGTCCAGGTCACCCTGGACAAGACCATCAATACCGCAGCACCCCAGGATATCGCCGAAGGCGTGCTGAAAAAGCTTCAGACGAGCATGCAGTATGCGCTTCGCAATCCTGGGCAGCGGCAGTCGGGGCAACTCGACCCTGGTGCACAGCCATAACAGCTATGTCCTGATCGACTGCGGCTTCTCCCTGCGGGAAGCCGAACGTCGTCTGGCCCGGCTGGGCGTGGTACCTGCCCAGCTGGACGCCGTCCTGGTCACCCACGAACATTCCGATCACGTGCAGGGCGTTGAGTTGCTGGCGCGCAAGCATGGGGTGCCGGTGTACTACAGCGCCGGTACCGGGCGCGGCCTGCGCAAGCCGGTCGCGGCCCAAGGGCTGCTGGTGGATGGCGAACGACTGGTCCTGGACGCGCTGGAAGTGACCGTGGTGCAGGTATCCCATGACGCTCTGGAGCCGACGCAATTCGTCTTCGACGATGGCCGCAAGCGCCTGGGCGTGCTGACCGATCTCGGCGAGGCCACGCCCGGCGTGCTGACCCATTACCGCGGCCTTGATGCCCTGGTGATCGAGGCCAACCACGACAGCGCCATGCTCGCCTCGGGGCCCTATCCTTATCATCTCAAGGCGCGTGTCGGTGGGGTGCGGGGTCATCTGAACAACCGCCAGGCGGCTGATCTGGTGTTGGAACTGGCTTGCCCAGGCCTGCAGCACCTGGTGCTCGCGCACCTGAGCGAAAAGAACAACAACCCCTGGCTGGCGCGCGCCTGTTTTACCAATGTCCTGGGCTGCGACGCGGATTGGCTGCACGTCGCCGATCAGCAACAGGGGCTGGAATGGCAGGCGATCGCCTAGGCGCGCCGGCTCGGCTTTTTCTTTGACGGCCAGGCTTCGCGGCACGGCCAAAAGATCCACGATCCTATGTAAACTGCGCTTCCCGGCTGTACTCGTCCCGAACCTGTCGTCCCCTTAGCGTTCGTCCACAGCCTGCAAGCCATTCGAACCGGAGTCCAAGATGGAAAAACGCGCAGAACTCTACCGCGGCAAGGCCAAGTCGGTATTCACCACCGACGATCCCGACCGCCTGGTCCTGTTGTTCCGCAACGACACCTCTGCCTTCGATGGCGAGCGCATCGAGCAGCTCGAGCGCAAGGGCATGGTGAACAACAAGTTCAACGCCTTCGTCATGCAGAAGCTGGAGGCCGCCGGCATTCCGACCCAATTCGAGCAACTGCTGGGCGACAACGAGTGCCTGGTCAAGAAGCTCGAGATGATTCCGGTGGAATGCGTGGTGCGCAACTTCGCCGCCGGCAGCCTGGTCCGCCGCCTGGGTGTGGAAGAGGGCCTGGAGCTGACCCCGCCGACCTTCGAACTCTTCCTGAAGAACGACGCCCTGCACGACCCCATGGTCAACGAAAGCCACGTCCAGGCCTTCGGCTGGGCCACCCTCGACCAGTTGGCCGAGATGAAGGGCCTGACCTTCCGCATCAACGACATCCTCAAGCAGCTGTTTGACGACGCCGGCCTGCTGCTGGTGGACTTCAAGCTGGAATTCGGCCTGTTCCACGGGAAGGTCGTGCTGGGCGACGAATTCAGCCCGGACGGCAGCCGCCTGTGGGACAAGGCCACCCGCAAGAAAATGGACAAGGATCGCTTCCGCCAGGGTCTGGGCGGCGTGATCGAGGCCTACGAAGAGGTCGCCCAGCGCCTGGGCGTCCCGCTCTAAACGCAAGCCGCTGATACCAGAGCTTTTTTTGCAATTGCTTGTTCGCTTTTGCGCGCATCGCTGGTATCATGCGCCGCGTTGGAGAGATGCCGGAGTGGTCGAACGGGACGGATTCGAAATCCGTTGAGTCAGCAATGGCTCCTAGGGTTCAAATCCCTATCTCTCCGCCATCTATAGAGAAGCCCCCTAAATCAATGGTTTAGGGGGCTTTTTGCTTTCTGAGATGACCACTCAATGTGACCACTCGAAAGGCACCTAACAGCGATGCCTGGACGAAGGGTGGTCGCCTGAGACTCATCGTCGCGGAAGGTCAGGCCGAACACCCTCGCGTGTCATGAATGGGGGAAACTCAGGCACCTCAGCAACGGAGGCGATCTTGCCTTCTACCCCTTCCAGAAC
>CAUQPA010000100.1:0-10320 GCA_963519325.1 uncultured Pseudomonas sp.
CGCCGTTCTCTTCCACGCGCACGTCCAAATGCGCCTTAGCGTCCGCCGCGTCCAAGGGCTCTTCGCAATAGAGCACGTTGTAGTGATCGGCGAAGCGCACCATCTCGTGTTGCGGACGCTGGTAGACGAAGCTCCAACGCAGATGCGCCAAGCAGAGCAACAGCGGTCTGCCTGGCTCCAGGAGACGTTCCGCCGTCCGTACCGGCTGCGCGGTCTTGCCTATCGTTTCGGTATGAGGGCCGGCCCAACTCATCTTGTGCTCCTGTCATGTCGAACGCGAGACCGACCGCTGCAGAACACCCGCGGCCTGCCTGCGCAAGGGCAATTTCGTAAAATGTCCAAAGACCGTCCCGACCTTATCGCCAAGAGCACTACGCGATATCGAGCAACGTTATCGACTTATCGAATCGACAAGGGTTCATAACTTTATGGGCAACTTGCGCTTCGCTAGAACCTTTACCCCCGTACAACTTCAGAAGCTTATCTGCTCGACGAATCGGCAACACTAACGCTTCGTTTAAAGTCTTTATCAAGCGAAGCCTTAGTTGCACAAAAACCTGCACGACATATTTATTTCTATTCGGCGGCTACGGGTGACGCGAGGGCGGTTGCATGTTGATGATCACGGGTGGCGCAGGATACATAGGTTCTCATACGACACTGGAGTTGCTGCGGGCGGGCCATGAGGTGGTGATCTTGGACAACCTGGTCAACACCCGGCTGGAAGCGGTGCAACGGATCGCTACCTTGGCCGGACGCGCACCGCGCTTCGTGCAGGGCGATGTCCGCGATCGGCCGCTGTTGGATCGGCTGCTGCGGGAATTGCCGATTACCGGGGTGCTGCACTTCGCCGGCCTCAAGGCGGTCGGCGAAAGCGTCCAGCACCCCTTGCGCTACTTCGACAACAACGTCGGCGGCACCCTGGTGCTCTGCCAGGCCATGGCCGCCGCCGGCGTGCATCAGCTGGTCTTCAGTTCGTCCGCCACGGTCTATGGGCACTGCGCTCCGCCAATCAGCGAAAGCTGCCCCACCGCCGAACCCACCAACCCCTATGGCCAGTCGAAACTCATGGCCGAGCAGGTGCTACGCGGGCTGGCCACGGCCGATCCACACTGGTCCATCGCCGTGCTGCGCTACTTCAACCCCATCGGTGCCCACCCCTCCGGCTTGATCGGCGAAGACCCCCAGGGCACACCGAACAACCTGGTGCCCTACCTGCTGCAGGTGGCCAGCGGCAGACGACCCTGGCTGGAGATCTATGGCGATGACTACCCCACCGCCGATGGCACCGGTGTCCGCGACTACCTCCACGTACAGGATCTGGCACGGGGGCACCTGGCGGCCTTGCACGCCCTGGCGGAGCGTCCCGGGGTCTCGCTCTGGAATCTGGGCACCGGCCGGGGCCATTCGGTCCGGGAGGTGGTGGCTACCCTCGAACGCCAACTGGGTCGCCCCATCCCCTGCCGCGTTGCACCCCGCCGCGCAGGCGACGTGGCCCGCTGCTGGGCCGACCCGGACAAGGCCTGGCGCGAACTGGGCTGGCGCGCCGAGCGCGAACTTTCCACCATGCTGGAAGATGCCTGGCGTTGGCAGTCGCTCAATCCCCAGGGGTATCGGAAAACGGCCAAGGCGACCATTGCCGTGGAAGAACCCGTTCAGGAAAAAGAACCATCCCGGGCACCGAATTCTCGTTTCGCTTGAAAAGATAAAATCAGCCTATCGAATTACAACGCTTCGCCTGTTATTAGCGAAGCGTTGTCGTCCACTACTCTCTCGAAGAGCACCGCCCCAACAAAGGCTATAAACGAAGCGATAAAATACAAATTGAATTTTATTATTATCGTTTCGCTATCATTGATTACGGCTGCGCTTAAGTAACTGGTGAAAAGGCCAGCCGCTCCGCGGCTGACCGCTGCCCTCAACGTCCGCCCTGGGCCTCAAGGATCTGCAGGAAGGCGGCTTCGTCCAGCACCTTGACGCCCAGTTCAGTCGCCTTGGTCAGCTTGGAACCAGCGCCCGGCCCGGCTACCACCACGGCGGTCTTGGCCGAAACCGACCCCGAGACCTTGGCGCCCAGTGCCTCCAGCCGCTCCTTGGCCTCGTCGCGACTCATGGCCTCCAGGGTGCCGGTGAGCACCCAAGTCTGGCCGGCGAACGGCAGCCCCTGTACGGCCTGCCGGGTACTCTCCCAATGCATGCCGAAGGCCTTGAGCTGCGCCTCGATGGCCAGCGCCTTGGCGACCTTGTCCGACTCGGCGAAGTATTCGCGCAGGCCCTGCTTGGCTCTTTCGTTGAGTCCGGACAGCGTCTTGAAGGTCAGCCAGTCCTGGGAGCCCTCGATCAGCGCGGCCAGGCTGGGAAAGGCCGCAGCCAGGGTCTTGGCGCCGGTCTTGCCCAGGTAGGGAATGTGCAGCTGGTCGAGGAAGTCGGCGAAGGCGGCGTAGCCGGAGAATTCGGCGTGCACCTCGCCTTCGTCGGCCAATTGGATGCCGTTGGCCAGCAGCGCCTCCAGCACGTCGCGATTGTGTGCGGACTGGAAGAAGTTATGGATCTCAAAGGCCACCTCCGGCCCGATGTCCGGCAGATAGACCAGCACCTCGGGCAAGGCTTCGCGGATACGCTGCAGGCTGCCCAGGGCGCGTGCCAGGCGCTTGGCGGTCTCCTCGCCCACCTCGGGGATGCCCAGGGCGAAGATGAAGCGTGCCAGGCTCGGCGTACGGCTCGCCTCGATGGCGGCGAGCAGATTGCGGCTCGACACCTCGGCGAAGCCCTCGAGTTCGACGACCTGCTCATAGGTCAGGGTGTAGAGATCCGCCGGCGATTTCACCAGCTCGCGATCCACCAGCTGCTCGACGATGCGATCACCCAGGCCGTCGATGTCCATGGCCCGCCGCGAGGCGAAATGGATGATCGCCTGCTTGAGCTGGGCCTGGCAGGCCAGGCGACCGACGCAGCGATAGACCGCGCCCTCGCTCACCGACTCCTTGCCCTTGCCACGCTTCACCAGTTGGGTGCGCTCCACCGCCGACCCGCACACCGGGCAATGGGTAGGGATCTCTACTGGCCGGGCATCCGCCGGCCGCCGTTCCGGTACCACCTGCATGATCTGCGGGATGACGTCGCCGGCACGGCGGACGATGACGCTGTCACCGATCATCACGCCCAGGCGGGCGATCTCGTCCATGTTGTGCAGGGTAGCGTTGGTCACGGTCACGCCCGCTACCTGCACCGGCTTGAGACGGGCCACCGGGGTGATGGCGCCGGTACGCCCCACCTGGAATTCGACGTTGAGCAACTCGGTCAGCTCTTCCCGGGCGGGAAACTTGTGCGCCAGCGCCCAGCGCGGCTCGCGCGCCCGGAAGCCCAGCTCGCCCTGCCAATCCAGCCGATTGACCTTGTAGACCACGCCATCGATCTCGTAGGCCAGGGCATCGCGACGCTGGCCGATGTCCTGGTAGTAGGCACGGCAGCCTTCTGCGCCCTGTACCTTGCGCAGCTCGCGGCTGATAGGAATGCCCCACTCTTTCAGCTGCTGGAGGATGTCGTACTGGGTGTCCGGCAGAGCACCGCCCTCGACCCGCCCGAAACCGTAGCAGCAAAACTCCAAGGGCCGCTGGGCGGTGATGCGCGAATCCAGTTGGCGCAGGCTGCCGGCCGCGGCATTGCGCGGATTGGCGAAGGTCTTGCCGCCGCTTTCCATGGCGCGGGCGTTCAACGCCTCGAAGCCGGCGCGGGACATGAACACTTCACCGCGCACCTCCAGCACCGCCGGCCAACCCTTGCCCTGCAGGCGCAAGGGCACGTTGCGGATGGTGCGCACGTTGGTGGTGATGTCTTCGCCGGTGGTGCCGTCGCCCCGGGTGGCGCCCCGCACCAGCAGGCCGTCCTCGTACAGCAGGCTGACCGCCAGGCCATCGAGCTTGGGTTCGCAGGTGTATTCCACGCCCGAATCCGGCCCGGCGAAGTCGGTCTCGCCGAATTCCTCGCGCAGGCGCTTGCCCACGCTGCGGTCGAAATCCTGCAGATTCTCGTCGGCGAAGGCGTTGCCCAGGCTGAGCATGGGCACCTCATGACGGATGGTGCCAAAGGCGGCCAGGGCCGAGCCACTGACCCTCTGGGTGGGCGAATCGGGCGTCACCAATTCGGGATGCTCGGCCTCCAGGGCCTTGAGCTCGCCAAACAGGCGGTCGTACTCGGCGTCGGGCACGCTCGGCTCGTCCAGCACATAGTAGCGATAGTTGTGGGCATCGATCTCGCTGCGCAGGGCGGCGATGCGGGTGACGGCATTCTGGGCGTCGGTCATGGCGGTCTCTCACTGTCGCCACCCCAGGGTGGCCCTGGCGGCACCCAGGGCGCCGCGGCAAAACTTACAAACAAAAAGAGCAGCCGAGGCTGCTCTTGGTTCGCTCCGGCGCGATCAACGCTTGAGCATGAGGCTCTTGCGCTCGAAGTCGACGATGCGCTGGCGGTAGTGCTCGATGGTCTGGGCCGTCATGACACTGCGCTGCTCGTCCTTCAGCTCGCCATTGAGTTCGGACGACAGCTTGCGCGCCGCTGCCACCATCAGGTCGAAGGCCTGCTTGGGATGGCGCGGACCGGGCAGGCCGAGGAAGAAGCTCACCGCCGGGGTGTGGAAGTCGTCGATGGCATCCAGGTCGAAGGTGCCCGGGCGCACGGCGTTGGCCATGGAGAACAGCACCTCGCCATTGCCGGACATGCTCTCGTGCCGATGGAAGATGTCCATGTCGCCGAATCTCAGCCCGCTTTCGAGGATGTTCTGCAGCAGCGCCGGACCGGAGAAGCCCTTCTCGTCACGGGAGATGACGTTGATCACCAGCACCTCGTCGACTGGCGCCATGGCGGCATTGCCACTGGCGCTGCTGGTCGGCTCGCTGACCGGCTCGCGCTCGGGCGCCTTGGCGCTCAGCGGCTTTTCCTTGCGCGGCTTTTCGCGCCCACGCAGCGGGACTTCGTCGGCATCGGCGGCTAGGCCGCCCAGGCTCTCGTCGCCCGCGGACAGGTCGAAATCGTCGGCCTTGGGCTCTTCACGCCGCTCTTCGCGACGCTTGCGCTGGGTGGCGCGCGGTGGCGTGGGCTCGCCAGGATCGTCCAGCGACGGCTCCTTCGGCTCTATCACGCGCGTCGGACCGACGATTTCCGGATCCTCGTCCTCGTGTTCCGGATGATTGCTGAGCGACTGGTCGAGCTTGAACTTGAGCTTGCCCTTGCCACTCATGCGACGCCAACCATCGAAAAGAATACCGGCGATGACGATGACGCCGATGATGATCAGCCACTCGCGCAGACCCATATCCATGAAAAAGACATACCCCTGTGAAAATAATGAACCGACATCCGTCGGGAAACTTTGGAAAGTCATCGCCTGCGAGGCCTTTCCAAAACCTCCGGAACCTACGCCAAGTCAGTGTTCTTGCTAGCTTTTTCTACTTAACACACAAGCGGCCATAAGCTAGCACGACTGTCGCCAACTTTACACCGCCACACCGCCAGGCTGTGGGGCACTACGCGTCGACCATGGCCACCGCCTCTTCCACATCCACCGCTACCAGACGCGAACACCCCGGCTCATGCATCGTCACGCCCAATAACTGATCGGCCATTTCCATGGCTATTTTGTTGTGCGTGATGTAAATGAACTGCACCTTCTCCGCCATACTCTTGACCAGCCGCGCGTAGCGGCCGACGTTGGCATCGTCCAGGGGCGCATCCACTTCATCAAGCATGCAGAAGGGTGCTGGGTTGAGTTGGAAGATGGCGAATACCAGCGCCAGGGCCGTCAAGGCCTTTTCCCCACCCGAGAGCAAATGGATGGTGCTGTTCTTCTTACCCGGCGGCCGCGCCATGATCGCAACCCCGGTATCGAGTAAATCTTCCCCGGTAAGTTCCAGGTAGGCGCTGCCGCCACCGAAAACTTTCGGGAACAGTGCCTGCAGGCCATGGTTGATCTGGTCGAAGGTATCCTTGAAGCGATTGCGCGTTTCCCGGTCGATCTTGCGGATCACGCTTTCCAGGGTCTCCAATGCCTCGACCAGGTCGGCGTTCTGGGCATCCAGGTAGGTCTTGCGCTCGGCCTGCTGCTGATATTCGTCGATGGCCGCCAGGTTGATCGGCCCGAGCCGGGCGATACGGGCCGCGAGGGCTTCCAGCTCCTGCTCCCAGGCCGCCTCGCTCGCCTCCTCGGGCAAGCTGGCGATCACCGTCGGCAGGTCGTAACCGTCGGCCGCCAGTTGCTCGGCGAAGCCGCTGCGGCGCGTGGCCAGACCCTGCCATTCCAGGCGATGCTGTTCCAGCTGACCGCGCAGCACTGTCGCCTGCTGTTCCGCCTGCAGGCGCCGCCGCTCGAAGTCGCGCAGCTCACGATCGGCGTCCTCCAGGGCCAACCGCGCCCTGCGCATCTCCTCGTCCACCTGCAGCCGCCGCTCGAGCAGTTCCTCCAGGCGCAGACGCAGCTCGTCGAGCGGTTCGCCACCCTCATCCAGGTTGAGACTCAACTGCTCGCAGCGCTCGCCGAGACGCGCGGTCTGCAACTCCAGCCGTTCCAGCGCCTGGAGGGTCGACTGGCGCTGAGCCCTCAGGGTGGTCAGCCGTACCGTGAGCTGGTGCTGCTGCTCCTGGGCCTGCCGCTGCCGCTGCCGCGCGGATTCCACCGCTTGCCGGTGGCGGTCGCGCTGCTCCTGCAACTGCGCTCGCTGTTCGGTATCCACGGCCATGGCGTCGAGGGCGTCCTGCAGCCGCAAGCGGCACTCGCCCAATTCTTCCTGCTCCCGCGCCAGCAGCTCCTCGACATCCTTGAGTTCAGCCTCCAGCTGGCGCCGGCGGATGCTCAACTGCTCCGCCCGTGCCTGCTGGGCGGAAAGCTGGGCACGAGACTCGGCGAGGCGCTGCTGCTCCTGCTGCTGGCGGCGCCGGGCGTCGTCACGTTCGCCTTCCAGCCGCTGCTGGGCGGCGCGCCGATCCTCCAGGCGCTCCTCCTGCTGCCCGAGCCCTTCGCTCAGTTCAAGGCGGCGCGCCTGCAGCTCCTCCAGCTCGCGGCCACGGGCCAGCACACTGCCTTCGGCGACCTGGGCGCGGCGAACACGCAGGAAATGCCGGGAAATCCAGTAGCCTTCCGGGGTGATCAGACTCTGCCCCGCTGCCAGGTCAGCCCGCTGGGCCAGAGCCTCGTCGTAGCCATTCGCGACGAGCACCTGCCCCAGCCAGGGCGACAGGTCTCGCGGCGCCTGTACCTTTTCCAGCAGGCTGCCCGCTGCCGCGGGTGCCGCGCCGGGCAGCGCCAGATTGAGGGCACCACTGGCGAAGGTATCGAGGCGCAGGGGTACCAAGTCATCCAGACAGACCGCCTGCAGGTCACTGCCGAGCACGGTTTCCACCGCCAGCTCCCACCCGGGCGTGACCTGCACGTCGTCCGCCAGCTGCGGCGCCTGCAGGAGCCCCTCGGCCTCGAGCCACTGGGCTGCCCCGGTGTCGGGCGCCAGGGCCGCCTGCTGCAGCGCCTCCAGCGAGGCGATGCGACCCTCGAGTCGCTGTAATTCACCCTGGCGCTGGCTCTGCTCGTTGGCCAGCGTCAACAATTCCTCACGCAGTTGCTGCAGGCCATCGGCGATCTGCAGTTCCTGTTCCGCCAGCCCTTCCAGCAGGAGTTCATCTTCGGCGATCTGCTCTTCCAGGGCGACCAGGCGGTCGGACGGTCCGTCCTCGCCGAGCAGGGTGCGCTCGTCGCGCAGTCGCCGCTGCCGCTCCACGCCACGCTCCAGGCTCTGCTCCAGGGACCGGATGCGCGCCTGCTGCACGTCCGCCTCCCGTTGCGGCTCGACGCTGGCCGCGCTGAGCGCTTCCCAGCGCTGCTGCCAGTCGGCCAGGGCCAGTTCAGCCTCCTCCAGGGCAGCGCTCCCCTCTTCGCCCAGGTCACGCGCCGCCTCTTCCTCCGGTTCGAGCATCGCCAGCTCTTCCTCGAAGGTGGCGAGCAGCACCCGGTCGTGCTCCAGATGGGATTCCGCCTCGCTACGCGCCTGTTCGGCCTCACGTAGATCATCCTGCAACTGGCGCTGACGCTGCTGGCCGTGCTGGATGGTCTGCTCCAGGCGGGCGATGTCGCCGCCCAGGGAGTAGAAACGCCCTTGCACCTGATTGAAGGCCTCGCTCAGCTCGTGATGACCGTCGCGGAGCCGCTCGATGCCGGCATCCGCCTGGCGCTGCTCGGCGGTCAGGGCCTCCAGGGCAGTCTCCTGGTCGCGGATCACCTTCTCGCGCTGCACGACGCGCCCATCCAGCTCCCGCCAGCGGACCGCCTGCAATTGCGCCTTGAATTGCCGCTCTTCCTGCTTGAAGGCCTGGAAGCGCTCGGCCGACTGCGCCTGGCGATGCAGTCGCTCCAGCTGGCGCTCTAGCTCCTCGCGCAGGTCGGCCAGGCGGGCGAGATTCTCCTGGGTGCGGCGGATGCGACTCTCGGTTTCGCGCCGCCGCTCCTTGTACTTGGAGATCCCCGCAGCCTCCTCGATATAGTGCCGCAGGTCCTCGGGGCGCGCCTCGATCAGCTTGGAGATCATCCCCTGCTCGATGATCGAATAGCTGCGCGGTCCCAGCCCGGTGCCCAGGAAGATGTCGGTGATGTCGCGGCGGCGGCACTTGGTGCCGTTGAGGAAATAGGTGTTCTGCCCTTCGCGGGTCACCCGGCGGCGAATGGAGATTTCCGCGTAGCTGGCGTACTCGCCCACCAGGGTGTGGTCGGAATTGTCGAAGATCAGCTCGATGGAGGCCTGGGATACCGGCTTGCGGCTGTTGGAGCCATTGAAGATGACGTCGGTCATCGATTCGCCCCGCAGGTTCTTCGCCGAGCTTTCGCCCATCACCCAGCGCACGGCGTCGATGATGTTCGACTTGCCGCAACCGTTGGGGCCGACCACCGCTGCCATGTTGCTCGGGAAATTCACCGTCGTCGGATCGACGAAGGATTTGAATCCCGCCAGCTTGATCGACCTCAACCGCATCTCAGGAGCCCTTGTCCACCGTGCCGTGCCCAACCGCGGGCCAAAAGCTGGGAGTCTACCATCGGCGCGCCCTGCTGCCGTCGCCGTGCATTACCTTATTTCCAGCCGTTCTGCACGGGAGCCGGGGCGACAGGCTATAGTCCTGCACCCTCCCACCGCAGGATGCCCCCATGAAGAGACTCCGCCTCCCCCTGCTCGCCGCCGCCCTGGCGGCCAGCGCCCAGGTCCTGGCCGCCCCGCCGCTGCTCCATGTCTCCTACGACGTGATGCGCGATTTCTACAAGGACTACAACCCGGCCTTCCAGGCCCACTGGAAAGCCGAGCATGGGGACACCCCGGTGATCCAGATGTCCCACGGCGGCTCCAGCAAGCAGGCCCGCGCGGTCATCGACGGCCTGCAGGCCGATGTCATCACCATGAACCAGGCCACCGACATCCAGGCGCTGGCCGACCGCGGCCTGGTACCCAAGGACTGGGAAAGCCGCCTGCCGGATCGCAGCGCGCCCTTCACTTCCGCCACGGTGCTGATCGTGCGCCAGGGCAACCCCAAGGGCATCCATGACTGGTCCGACCTGCTCAAGGACGGCGTCCAGGTCATAGTGCCCAATCCCAAGACCTCCGGGAACGGTCGCTACACCTACCTCTCCGCCTGGGCCTACGCCCTGCGCCAGCCGGGTGGTAACGAAGAGAAGGCACGCACCTTCGTCAGCGATCTGTTCAAGCACGTACCCATCCTGGATACCGGCGGCCGCGCCGCGACCACCACCTTCATGAAGAACCAGCAGGGCGATGTCCTGGTGACCTTCGAGAACGAAGCCGAGATGATCGCGCGGGAATTCGGCCGGGGCGGCTTCGAGGTGGTCTACCCGAGCATCTCGGTGCAGGCCGAGCCGCCGGTGAGCGTGGTGGACAGCGTCGTCGACAAGAAAGGCACCCGTGCCGAGGCCGAGGAGTACCTCAAGTACCTCTGGTCCGACGAAGGCCAGAAGATCGCCGCGGACAACTTCCTTCGCCCGCGCAACGCCAGCGTACTGGCCCAGTACGCCGACCGTTTTCCCAAGCTCGAACTGATCGATGCCCAGAAGGAATTCGGCCCCTGGGCCGGCATCCAGAAGACCCACTTCGCCGATGGTGGCGTCTTCGACCAGCTCTACACGCCCCAGTGAGACGCTCGCGCCCGGCCAAGTGTCGGGCGCCTGTCTGGCAGGCATAAAGGACGCGCACACGAAAACACCGCCCGGAGGCGGTGTTTTCGTTTATTTGGAGCGGGAAACGAGACTCGAACTCGCGACCCCGACCTTGGCAAGGTCGT
>CAUQPA010000101.1:0-10262 GCA_963519325.1 uncultured Pseudomonas sp.
TTGCGCCAGTAGCCCTTGTAGTCCATGCCGTAGCCGAAGATGTAGCGATCGATGCAGGGTAGGCCGACATAGGTGGCTTCCAGGCCCTTGACCTTGCGGTCGTGGGTCTTGTCGATCAGCACCGCGGTGTGCACCTGGCGCGCGCCGGCATGGCGGCAGAAGTCGATGATGGCCTTGAGGGTATGGCCTTCGTCGAAGATGTCGTCGACGATCAGGACATCGCGGTCGATGAAGGACACCTCGGGCTTGGCCTTCCAGAACAGCTCGCCGCCGGTGGTCTCGTTGCGATAGCGGGTGGCGTGCAGATAGGACATTTCCAGGGGGAAATTCAGCCGGGTGGCCAGCTTGCCGGTCAGGATCAGGCCGCCGTTCATGACGCAGAAGACCACCGGGTTACGCTCGGCGAGATCGGCGGTGATCGCGGCGGCGAGCTGGTCGATGGCCGCTTCGACCTGGGCTTCGTCATAGAGGCAGTCGGCCTCCTGCATCACCTGGCGGATGTGGGCGAGATCGGCGGACATGGGGCTTCTCCGGGGGATGGGGCGCCAGCCTCGCGGGCGGCGCGGATAAAAGGCGGCAAAGGTACAGACACCGCGGACCGATCTCAAGCGCCGGCAGGCGGCTAGTATTGTCGCAGGGTACTGCCCACCTCGAGTCGGATGCTTTAATGTACCGCGGTTTTTTTATTCGCCTGCCCTGTCCTGCGGCAAGCCTTCGGGCCGCCGGTCGTACCGACACCGTCCTCGTTCACGGCGATCCGCTGCCCTACCGTCTCTGGAGAACCCCATGTCCGTCCACGAAATCCGCCATCCGCTCATCCGCCACAAGCTCGGCCTGATGCGGCGCGCCGACATCAGCACCAAGAATTTCCGCGAGCTGGCCCAGGAAGTGGGCGCCCTGCTCACCTACGAGGCGACCCAGGACCTGCCGGTAGAAACCGTGGACATCGAGGGCTGGTGCGGCACGGTGCCGGTGGAAAAGATCTCCGGCAAGAAGGTCACCGTGGTACCCATCCTGCGCGCCGGCATCGGCATGCTCGATGGCGTGCTCAGCCTGATCCCCAGCGCCCGAGTCAGCGTCGTGGGCCTGGCCCGCAACGAATCCACCCTGCAGGCCCATACCTACCTGGAAAAATTGGTGGGTGAGCTGGACCAGCGGCTTGCGATGATCATCGACCCCATGCTCGCGACCGGCGGCTCCATGATCGCCACCATCGACCTGCTGAAGAAGGCTGGCGCCAAGGAAATCCGCGCCCTGGTGCTGGTCGCGGCGCCCGAAGGCATCGCCGCGGTCACCGAGGCCCATCCGGACGTGCGTCTCTACACCGCCTCCATCGACGAGCGCCTCAATGAGCACGGCTACATCCTGCCGGGCCTGGGCGATGCCGGCGACAAGATCTTCGGCACCAAGCAGAAGGATGCCTGAGCGTGGTCGCCAAAGAACCCCTCTGGCGGGAAATCCTCGTCGGCGCCCAGATGCTCTTCGTGGCCTTCGGCGCCCTGGTGCTGATGCCGCTGATCACCGGCATGGATCCCAACGTGGCGCTGTTCACCGCCGGCTTCGGCACCCTGCTGTTCCATCTGGTCACCGGCCGTCAGGTCCCGGTGTTCCTCGCCTCCAGCTTTGCCTTCATCGCCCCCATCATCGCCGCCAAAGCCGAATTCGGCCTGCCGGCGGTGCTCGGTGGCGTGGTGGCGGCCGGCTTCGTCTACACCTTCCTGGGCCTGGCGGTGAAACTGCGCGGCGTCGGTTTCATCGACCGGCTGCTGCCACCGGTGGTGATCGCCCCGGTGATCATCTCCATCGGCCTGGGCCTGTCGCCGGTGGCGGCCAACATGGCCATGGGCAAGGCCGGCGACGGCAGTGCCCAGCTGGTGCCCTATGCCACCGCGATGCTGATCTCCATGCCGGCGCTGGTCACCACCCTGCTGGTGGCCATCTACGGTAAGGGCATGTTCCGCCTGGTGCCCATCCTCGCCGGGGTGTTCGTCGGCTATGCCCTGGCCTTCGTCTTCGGCATCGTCCACACCGAGGGCATCGGCGCCGCGCCCTGGCTGGCGATCCCGGCCTTCGTCGCGCCGGAGTTCCACTGGGGCGCCATCCTGTTCATGGTCCCGGTGGCCCTGGCGCCGGCCATTGAGCACGTCGGCGGGGTGATCGCGGTGGGCGGGGTGACCGGCAAGAACTACCTGAAGCAGCCCGGTCTGCACCGCACCCTGCTCGGCGACGGCCTGGCGACCTCGTCCGCCGGTCTGTTCGGCGGCCCGCCCAACACCACCTACGCCGAGGTGACCGGCGCGGTGATGCTGACCAAGAACCACAATCCCAGGGTCATGCTGTGGGCGGCGGGCTTCGCCATGGTGCTGGCCTTCGTCGGCAAGTTCGGCGCGGCGCTGCAGACCATCCCGGTGCCGGTGATGGGGGGCATCCTCTGCCTGCTGTTCGGCTCCATCGCGGTGGTGGGCCTGAACATCCTGATCCGCCACCAGGTGGACCTCTCCGAGGCCCGTAACCTGGTGATCGTCTCGGTGACCCTGGTGTTCGGCATCGGCGGCATCGTCTTCGGCAACGGCGAGATCGGCCTCAAGGGCATCTCCCTCTGCGGCCTGATCGCCATTGGCCTCAACTTGGTCCTGCCCGGGCACAATGCCTGGAAGAAGGACGCCGAGCCGCCAGAGCGCCCGCTGCTCTGACGGCTCGCCAGCCCGGGATGCCGCGCTAGGCCGGCATCCCGGGCTGCTCGATGGGCTGCGGCGGCAGCTCCGCTACTTCCTCGCAGAGTTCGACCAGGGCCTGCACCCAGGCCAGGTGGTCGTTGACGCAGGGAATGAGTACCAGCTCCTCGCCACCCGCTTCGATGAATTGCTCGCGCCCGCGATCGCCGATCTCCTCCAGGGTCTCGATGCAGTCGGCGACGAACGCCGGGCACATTACCAGCAGGCGTTTCACGCCGGCCTTGGCCAGTTCGTCCAGCCGCGCCTCGGTGTAGGGTTCGATCCACTTGTCCTTGCCCAGGCGTGACTGGAAGGACACCGACCACTTGCCCGCCGGAATGCCCAGCCGCTTGGCGAGCAATTCGGCGGTGCGCTGGCATTGGCTGCGGTAGCACACGGCCAGGGCCTTGGCGCTGACCTTGCTGCTGTCGGGGGCGCGCAGGTCGTGCTTGCGATCCTTGACCAGCTTGCGGATGTGCCGCTCGGGCAAGCCGTGGAAGGACAGCAACAGGTGGTCGTAGGGCTGCTCGAGATAGGGCTCGACGCTGGCCGCCAGCGCCGCCTGGTATTCCGGACGATCGTAGAAGGGCGGCAGGATCTTCAGCGTCAGCGGCAGCTGGTGTTCCTCGATCACCCGCCGCGCCTCGACGATGGCGGTGGTGGTGGTGCTGTCGGCGAACTGCGGATAGAGCGGTGCATAGGTCACCTCGCGGATGCCCTGGCTGGCCAGGCGCTTGAGCACCGACTCCACCGACGGTTCGCCGTACCTCATGCACAGCTCGACCGGTCCGTGCGGCCAATGCGGGCGCACCGCCTCCTGCAGCCGGCGGCTGAGCACGATCAGTGGCGAGCCATCGTCCCACCAGATCGACTCATAGGCCTCGGCCGAGGCCGCCGGTCGCTTGATCAGCACCAGGGACACCAGCAGACGGCGCAGCGGCCAGGGCAGATCGACCACGTAGGGGTCCATCAGGAACTGGTTGAGATAGCGCTTCACGTCGGGGACGTGGGGCGAATCGGGCGAACCCAGGTTGGCGAGCAGCAGAGCGTTGGCAGTCATCGTGAATCCTTGGCAGCGAGCAGGTCGGCGAGGGCCGCGTCCAGCTCGGGATAGCGAAAGACGTACCCGGCCGCGAGCAGGCGCTCGGGGCGGGCGCGCTGGCCACCCAGCAGGAGGATGGACAGCTCTCCCATCAGGCGCAGGGCGAAGGCGGGGATCAGCAATCGCGCCGGGCGCCGCAAGGCCCGTCCCAGCGCCTCGGTGAAGTCGCGGTTGCGCACCGGCTGGGGGGCACAGAGATTATAGGGACCCTGGGCGTCGCTGCGGTTGAGAAGAAAATCGATGGCCCCGATTTGATCCTGTAAATGAATCCACGGCATCCATTGGCGTCCGTTACCCAGGCGCGCGCCCAGGCCGAAGCGGAAAGGCGGGAGCAGGCGCAGCAGGAAGCCGTCGTCGGCGGCCAGCACCAGGCCGGTGCGCAGATTGACCACGCGGATCCCCAGCGCCTCGGCCTCGTTGGCCACCTGCTCCCAGGCCAGGCACAGCTCGCCGGCGAAGTCGGGACCCGCCAGGCTGTCCGTCTCGCTGACCGGCTTCTCGCCGCTGTCGCCATAGAAGCCGGTCGCCGAACCGGACAGCAGCACCGCGGGCTTCTGGCTGCGCCCGCGCAGCCATTCGATCAGCCGCTCGGTGGTGCCGATGCGGCTCTGCCAGAGTTCGGCCTTGCGGCTACGGGTCCAGGGCTTGTCGGCGATGGGCGCACCGGCCAGGTTGACCACGGCGTCCAGGTGCTCGTCGCCCAGCGCGTCCAGCTGGGCGATGCCGCGCACGCCAGCCCCGCATTCGCGGGCGACCCGCGCCGGGTCGCGGCTCAAGACGGTGAGCTGGTGTCCGGCAGCCGCCCATTGGCGGCACAGCGCACGGCCGATCAGTCCGGTGCCACCTGTCAGCAGGATATGCATGTCGTCACTTCCTTCTCGTATTGCCCTGTCGCCCGGATGCATCTGAACGAAGGGAAGAGGATTGTTTGGTATGGTCGTGGGTCGAAAGATCCAGAACGGTTGCCAGTCGTAGCCGTAGAGCCCTTGCGCACGCAAACGTTCGACAAGGGCGAATCGTCAGACAAGCGAGGTCCATCATGACTGCCCCTATCGCCATCGTTGGCGCAGGAATAGCCGGACTTTCCGCTGCCCAGACGCTGATTCGCGCCGGGCAGCAGGTCCAGATCTTCGACAAGAGCCGCGGCAGCGGCGGCCGCATGGCCAGCAAGAGAAGCGAGGCCGGTGCCCTCGACCTGGGCGCCCAGTACTTCACCGCTCGCGATCGACGCTTCATCGACGCCCTCAACGAGTGGCGCCGCGCGGGCTGCGCCGCCGAGTGGAATCCGGTGCTGTACCAGTATCGCGACGGCCGCCTGAGTCCGTCCCAGGACGAACAGCCACGCTGGGTCGGGGTCCCGCGCATGAGCGCCATCACCCGCCACCTGCTGGCCGATCTGCCGGTCACCTTCGACTGCCGCATCACCGAGGTCTTCCGCGGCGCCCAGCACTGGCATCTGCTCGACGCCAACGGCGAGACCCATGGGCCCTTCGCCCAGGTCATCATCGCCATGCCGGCGCCCCAGGCCACCGCCCTGCTGTCCAGCGTACCCAAGCTGGCGGCCACCGTGGCCGGCGTCAGCATGGAGCCGACCTGGTCGGTGGCGCTGGCCTTCGCCACGCCCCTGCAGACGCCGGTGGAAGGCTGCTTCGTGCAGGGCAGCGAGCTGGACTGGCTGGCCCGCAACCGCTGCAAGCCCGAGCGCGACGCCACCCTGGATACCTGGGTGCTGCATGCCACCAGTGCCTGGAGCAAGGCGCACATCGATGCCTCGAAGGACGAGGTGATCGAATGCCTGCACGGCGCCTTCGCCGAGCTGATCGGCTGCCCCTTGCCGGCCCCGAGCTTCACCCTGGCGCATCGCTGGCTCTATGCCCGACCGGCACAACCACACCAGTGGGGCGCCCTGGCCGACCCCGACATGGGCGTCTTCGCCTGTGGCGACTGGTGTTCCAGCGGTCGGGTCGAGGGGGCGTGGCTGAGTGGTCATGAGGCGGCGCAACAGCTCCTGGGCAGTCTGGAATAAACGACGAAGCGCACGCCGTCCGTAACCTGCGGCGAATCTTTTACGGTAACCCCCTGTCGAAAGTTGCACGAAACTTGTACAAATAGGCAAACCTTGTACAAGAAAATACACGACAGGGGATCTCCATGTCTTACCTCGCTCCTTCCAGCCTGCCTCGTCCGCGCCTGGGTATCAGTGCCTGCCTGCTGGGTGACGAAGTCCGCTACAACGGTGGACACAAGGAATCCCGGCTGTGCAGCCAGACCTTCGCCGAGCATTTCGACGTCGTCCGGGTGTGCCCGGAAATGGCCATCGGCCTGGGGACGCCACGCGAACCTATCCGCCTGGTCGGCGACGCCCAGGCGCCGCGCGCCGTGGGGACCCTGGATCCGAGCCTGGACGTGACCGCCGCCCTCACCGCCTATGGCGAGAAGATGGCCGGCGAGCTCACCGACCTGTCCGGCTTCATCTTCATGCAGAAATCGCCGTCCTGCGGCATGGAAAGGGTCAAGGTCTACCACGCCAACGGCCAGGGCAGCGAACCCGATGGCCGCGGCCTGTTCGCCGCCGCCATCATGCGTCTACGACCGGACTTGCCGGTCGAGGAAGCGGGCCGCCTGAACGACCCGGTACTGCGGGAAAACTTCGTCACCCGCGTCTTCGCCCATGCCCATTGGCTGCAATTGCTGCAACAAGGTCTGACGGCGCGGGCGCTCCTGTCCTATCATTCCCGCTATAAGTACCAGCTCATGGCCCACGATGCCCACCGCGCCCGGGCCCTCGGCCAGCTGGTGGGCAGCATCGGCCAGCGCAATCTGGACGAGCTGGGCCAGGAGTACTTCAGTGGCCTGATGGCCGCGCTGAAAAAGTGCGCGACCCGTGGTACTCACTGCAATGTGCTCTATCATCTATTCGGTTACCTGCGTCGGGTGCTGAGCGACAGCGAGAAGCAGGAGATGCAACAGCTGATCGAGCAATACCATGAGGGGATCGTGCCTCTGGTCGTGCCCCTGACCCTGCTCAAGCATCATTTCCGCCAGCATCCGGATCGCTACGTGAACGAGCAGGCCTATCTCCAACCGCACCCCGAACGTCTGAGTCTGCGAAATGCCATCTAGCGCTACCCCCCTGCCTTCGCCGCCTGCCGGGGAAGATCAGGACTACCAATCCGCCCTCCACGAGGGCTGGCTGCCCATCCGGGAAATCGCTCGGCGTACCGGCGTGAACGCCGTGACCCTGAGAGCCTGGGAGCGGCGCTATGGCCTGCTGGTCCCCAAACGCACGCCCAAGGGTCATCGACTCTACAGCGAGGCCCATGTCGTCCGGGTGCAGCAGATCCTCGCCTGGATCGCCCGCGGCGTGGCCGTCAGCCAGGTCAAGGGCCTGCTCGACGAACAGCGGCCGGCGGCGGTACCCAGCGATACGCCCTGGCAGGGCATCCACCAGGAAATGATGGACGCCATCGGCCGGCTCGCCTCGCGGGCCCTGGACGAGGCCTACAACCGGGCCGCTTCGCTCTATCCACCCCGCGTGCTGCTCGACCAATTGCTCTCCCCGCTGCTGCGGGAACTGGAGCGACTCAGCCAGGCCACCGACGATGGGCGCCTGCAGCAGGTGTTCTTCCAATCCTGGTTGCGCAGCAAACTGGGCGCCCGCATCTACCACAGCCAGCACAACCTGAGGGGCGCGCCCCTGGTGCTGCTGAATCTGGACGACACCCCGATGAACGTGTCGGTGTGGCTCTGTGCCTGGCTGATCAGCGCGGCGGATTGCCCGGTGGAAGTGGTGGAGTGGTCGATTCCGGTGGCCAACCTGGATCGCCTGGTCGAGCAACTCGATCCCCGGGCGCTGATCCTCTGCCGCGACAGCCGTCCCGACAGCGAGCTGCGGCGCCAGCTGCAGGCCTTCGCCAACCGCCATGCGCGACCCTGCCTGACCCTGGGCGCCCTGGGCGAATCCCTGACCGCCGACGCCGCGCCGGCGCGCAGTCCGGGAGAGGCTTTCGATCGGCTCCAGGGTGCCGGGCTGCTGCGTCAGGAACGTCATGCATGAGTCAGCTCGTCTGGCTTCGCACCGACTTGCGCACCCATGATCACCCTGCCCTTCACGCCGCCGCGGAACGGGGGCCGGTCACCGCCGTCTTCCTGCTCAGCCCCGCGCAATGGCAGGAGCACGACGAGGCGGCGGTCAAGGT
Organism: uncultured Pseudomonas sp.; assembly: GCA_963519325.1. GTDB lineage: Bacteria > Pseudomonadota > Gammaproteobacteria > Pseudomonadales > Pseudomonadaceae > Chryseomonas. The sequence goes on from CAUQPA010000101.1 coordinate 8,016, forward strand.
CGACTTCTGGCTGCGCAATCTCGCCGAACTCGGCAAGACGCTCGGGGCACTGAACATCCCGTTGCTGATCCGTAGCGCGGACCGCTGGGAGCAGGCACCCCAGGTGCTGCTGGAGCTGACCAGGGAACTCGGGCTCGCCGACCTGCATTTCAACGACGAGTATGGCCTGAACGAGGCGGCACGTGACGACGCCGTGGCTCAGGCCTTCGCCGAGGCGGGCCTGGGGGTGCATCGCTACCTCGACCAGACCCTGTTCGCCCCGGGCACGGTGCTGACCAAGAGCGGCGGCTACTTCAAGGTCTTCGGGCAATTCAAGAAGACCTGTCTCGTCCGCCTGGAAACCGGGCTACCCATGCCCTTGCCGCCGCCTGCCAAGCAGCAGAGCCGCCCGGTTGCGGCGGATGAGCTGCCGCGGGTGATCGACGGCTTCGCCGCCACCTCGCCAGAGGTCCAGCACCTTTGGCCAGCTGGTGAAGAGGCAGCGCTCGGACGCCTGGCGACCTTCATCCGTGACGATCTGGACGACTATCATCAGGCCCGCGACATTCCTTCCGAGCCCGGCACCAGCCAGCTCTCGGCCTACCTGAACGCCGGGGTGCTGACCCCGCGCCAGTGCCTCCAGGCCGCGGTGCAGGCCAACCAGGGCCAGCTCAGCGGGGGTAGCCAGGGCGCCGCCACTTGGATCACCGAATTGCTCTGGCGCGAGTTCTATCGCCATGTGCTGGTGGGGTATCCCTGGGTGTCGCGCAACCAACCCTTCAACCGGGAGCTTGCCGCCCTGCCCTGGCGTGACGATCCCGAGGGCCTCGAGGCCTGGCAGCAGGGGCGTACCGGTATTCCGATCATAGACGCGGCCATGCGCCAGCTGCTGCAGACCGGCTGGATGCACAACCGCATGCGCATGCTGACCGCCATGTTCCTCTGCAAGAACCTGCTGATCGACTGGCGTGAAGGCGAACGCTGGTTCATGCGCCACCTCATCGATGGCGACCTGGCCTCCAACAACGGAGGCTGGCAGTGGAGCGCCTCCACGGGTACCGATTCGGTGCCCTACTTCCGGGTATTCAACCCCCATACCCAGGCGTTGAAGATCGATGCCCGGGGCGACTACGTGCGCACCTGGGTAGCGGAACTGGCGGCGCTCAAGGGCAAGGCGGTGCATACCCCGGGCGGCCGTTACCTAGCGCCACTGGTGGACCTGGGCGAAAGTCGCGAGCGCGCCCTGGCCGCCTATCGCGGCATGGCGCGCCAGAAGACGGCATCGAAAAAGCCGGACTGAGTCCGGCTTTTTTCATTCCAACCCGGTTTACAGGCTGTGGCTGTAGAACAGCGCGTACGACTCGATGCCATCGTTGGGCTGCTTGATGCCGGCGTTGGAGTAGTGGGTGGCACGGATGCCGACCCGCTGGGTCTCGCCAATCTTCACGCCCAGGCCGAGACGATCTTCGAAGTTGAAGGCCGAGCCCAGATCCTGTTCGCCGACCTTGGTGCTGGAGAACACCGACACGCCGATACCGGCTTCGACGAAGGGCTTCAGATAGCCATGGCCGAACTCGTAGACGAACACCGGCGCGAAGGACAGCGAGTGCTCGCCGGAGGAATGGCCACTCTCGCCTTCCCAATAGGTGTAGCCCGCGTCCCAGTAGCCGGTCAGGCGGCCCGTGGAGCTTTCCCACCAGCTCTTGTCCCATTTCCAGCCGGCACCAAGGCGATAGGTCATGCCGCTCTGGCTGGTCGCCCCAACCGCACCGGTAATTTCCGCGGCCTGCACCGACGCCACTCCACCGAGCGAAAGCGCGGCGGCTACTGCGAAGGAAAGCAATTTGTTCATGAGAGTGCCCTTGTGGATGTTTCTAATTTTTACGAACCGCCAGCATTGACCCCGAAGGCGTGAAGGGGTTCACAGGCTTCGGTATTTTACCTACAGAGTTGAATGCTAGTCGTTGCACGTGGCTTTGGCGAGCGAAACCCTCGCCGAAAGTCAGACGAACGCCTTTATCTCGGCCCCTGCAGGCCAGAGCGAGGGAAGTACCTCGACCAGCGCGGCGGGATCGCCCGAGGTCCAGAAGCGCGTCGGGCCGGCCGGGCCCGCGGCCAGGCGGCCGTCTTGGGTCAGCAGACTGTGCAGACGACGCGCCACGGCAGCGCCGGTATCCACCAGGATGACCTCCGGCGGCACCAGTTCGGCCAGCAAGGGCCGCAGGCCCTGATCCTGGGCTGCACCCACTATCCCTTGCTCCGGCCTAT
>CAUQPA010000102.1:0-10259 GCA_963519325.1 uncultured Pseudomonas sp.
ACCTGGCGCGGGGCCTCGGCGTGCGCCTGCAACTGCAGCGAGCGGCCCTGGTGGCGCTGGCCGTCGCCCTGGCCGGGGTGGCCATCGCCTGGGGTGGTGCCATCGCCTTCGTCGGTCTCGTCGCCCCCCATATCGCCCGGCGCCTGGTGCCGGGTGGTTTCGCCGGCCAAACCTGCATGGCGGCGCTGACAGGCGCTGTGCTGGTCATGCTCGCCGATCTCTTGGGGCGCACCCTGTTCCTGCCCCTGGACTTGCCTGCCGGCATCTTCGTCGCTGCCTTGGGTGCACCTTTTTTCCTCTATCTGCTGATTCGGCAACGTTCCTGAAGGAGTCGTCATGGCAACCCTGGCCAGTCGCGGCCTGACTCTCGGCTACGGCACTCAGACCATCATCGAGGCTCTCGACCTCGAATTACCGCCGGGCAAGGTCTCGGTGCTGATCGGCAGCAACGGCTCCGGCAAGAGCACCTTGCTCAAGGCCTGCGCTCGCTTGCTCGAGCCGCGACAAGGCCAGGTGCTGCTGGACGGGCGCGACATCCACCGGCAGTCCACCGTGACACTGGCGCGGCAACTGGCGGTGCTGCCGCAGACGCCGATAGCACCCGAGGGCATCAGCGTACGCCAACTGGTCAGCCTGGGACGCTATCCCTACCAGAGCTGGATGCGCCAATGGTCGACGTCCGATGCGGCGGTGGTGGACAAGGCCCTGCGCCTCACCGATCTGCTGGACCTGGCAGAACGGCCGGTTGACGATCTCTCCGGTGGTCAGCGCCAACGCGCCTGGATCGCCCTGACCCTGGCCCAGGACGCCGCCTGCCTGCTGCTGGACGAACCCACCACCTACTTGGATCTGGCGCACCAGATCGAGGTGCTGGATCTGTTGCGGCGACTGAACCGGGAGGAGGGCAAGACCGTGGTCATGGTGCTGCACGACCTCAATCTCGCCTGCCGCTACGCCGACCATCTGGTCGCCGTGCATCAACGCACCGCCTACGCCCAGGGCGCCCCGGCCGAGGTGCTGACACAGGCGCTGGTACATGAGGTCTTCGCCCTGGATTGCCGCATCATCGCCGATCCCTACTTCGGCACGCCGCTGTGCATTCCCTTTGGCCGTGAGGTACCGCCATGTGCCTGAGACCAACGCTTGCGGCCGAGCAACTGAACGTCCTGCGCGAGACCTTCGGTTTGCGCGAGGCCCGCGAGCGCGATCCGCATTTCAGCCAAACCGTCGCCGCCTGGTTGGACGCCGCTCGCTGCGCCGAATTACTCGATGACCTGGCCATGCGTATGGGCGCGCCTTCGCGACGGGTCGCGGCCTCCTTGCTGACCAAGCGGCTGGGCTTTCTCACCACCGGCGTCGCCTTCCAGGCCTTGTCGGTCTGCGACCAGCGACTGGATCTGCGCCCGGCGAACGTCTGGATCGAAGACGGTCACGTGCGGGGACGCTGGCAATCGGCGCTCCCCCTGAACGATACCCGCCCCTTGCCTGAACTCCATGACCACGCTCAGGCACGCGCCGCAGTCGCGCGGACGCTGTTCGGCGAGTTGCTCGGGCCGCTCTGGGAAGCCCTGGCCAGGGTGAGCCGCGTCTCGCCACGCATCCTCTGGGAGAACGCGGCGGTGCGTCTCCATTCACTGTATGACCATCGGCTGCCCGAGCGCGTGGCGCCGACGGTACAGACGCGCTGCGCCGAGGACTTCGCCTGGTTACTGGCGGCCTCGCCAGCGGACCTGGGGCTGGAGGTGAATCCGCTGGCGCAATTTCGTCGGCCAGCGGTGACCGATGATGCGGGCCGGAGCATCCGCTTTCGGCGGACCTGCTGCTTCTACTACCAGGCCAGCACCCCAAGCGAATACTGCACCAACTGTCCCTTGATCCGCCCGCGCCAGACCTAGCCGTCGAGCGCCGCTACTCCGGCTTGGTCCCGATCTGCTCGCGGAGCAGCTGCAGATAGCGCCGCGCCCCCAGGCCCTGGGGGCGGTTCTTGATCCAGATGACGTCGATCCAGCGGCGGATCTGGCTGGCCCTGTTGTCGAACTGGACCTGTTCGAGGAGGCCGGCGGCGATCAGCGGGCGCACCAGGGGATGGGGCAGATAGGCCCAGCCCAGGCCGGCCTGGACCAGGTCGAGGGTGGCCAGGTAGCTGTCGGTCAGCCAGATCCGTTGGGAGAGCACTATCTGCGGATCCGAGGCATTGCGATCGCCGCCCGCCGCGACGATCTGGCGGGTATCGGCCATCAGTGTCTCGCCCAGCGGCCGACCGTCATGGCTGAAGGGATAGCCAGGGGCGGCTACCGCGGTCAGCAGCTGACTCCCGGCTTCGGCGAACCCCTCGTGTTCGTCGATCCCTGGCCGTTCGAAGATCAGCGCCATGTCGACGCTACCCTCGTGCAACAGGCGGATCGCCTCGGCCCGCGCCGCCGAACGGATCTCGATTTCCAGTGCCGGAAATTCCTTGGCGAGGGTGACCAGCGGCCGGCTCCAGGCGCCAGTCTGCAGCTCGGGCGCCATCACCAGCACGAAGCGCCGCTCCAGCCCCGCGTGCAATTGCAGAGCGTGGGCATCGAGCAGATTGAGCTGGCTGGCGACCTGGCGCGCCTGGGGTTCGAGGGCGCGGGCCGCGGCGGTCGGCAGGGCCCTGCGGGTGGCGCGGTCGAACAGCACCAGATCCAGCTCGGCCTCCAGTTGGGAGATGGTCATGTTGACGGCCGAGGGTACGCGCCCCAGGGCCCGGGCCGCGGCGGAAAAGAACCCTCGTCGATCACGGCGAGGAAGACCCTAAGAGTTTCGCTGCTGAAGGCCATGGTTGTCAGTTTTTCTGATAACGGTCGTCTTCTTGTATCAGGCCGTTAGGCCTAGAGTCCAGCCAAACCACCAGGGCAGGCAGGGACATGAGCGAGACGCTGGCAGGGCAGGTCGCCGTGGTGAGTGGCGCGGGCAGCGAGGCCGGCATTGGCATGGCCATCGCACGGCGCCTGGGTAGTGCGGGGGCACGGGTGATCGTCACCGCCAGCAGCGCGCGCATCGCCGAGCGGGTGGAGGAACTGCGCGGGGCCGGTGTCGAGGCCGAGGGCCGCGCCCTCGATCTTACCGAGGAGGCCGCGGTCAGCGCCTTCGCCGAGTGGGCCGAGGCGCGCTGGGGGCGGATCGATATCCTGGTCAACAACGCCGGCATGACCATGCAGGGCAGCCCCGAGCCCCTGGCCGAACTGGCCCACCTGAGCCTGGCCGAATGGAACCTGTCCCTGGCCCGCAACCTGACTACCGCCTTCCTGCTCACCCGAGCCCTGCTGCCCGGCATGCAGGGGCGCGGCTATGGCCGCATCGTCCACGTCAGCTCCGCCACGGGGACCCGCGCCGGCATTCCAGGCGCGGCGGCCTACAGCGCTGCCAAGGCGGCGATGGTTGGCATGAACCTGAGTCTGGCGCTGGAGGTGGCCGGGCAGGGCATCACGGTCAATGCGGTGGCGCCCGGCTGGATCGAGACCGCCTCCAGCCTGCCGGAAGAATTGCAGGCCGCGACCCGGGTCCCGGTGGGGCGGGCCGGGCGGCCGGCCGAGGTCGCCGCGGCGGTGGCCTTCCTGGCCTCGCCCGAGGCGAGCTACATCACCGGTGAGTGCCTGGTGGTGGATGGCGGCAACAGCCGCATCGAAAGCAAGGGAGCCTGACATGCAGCCCGTCGTACTGATCAGCGGGGTACTGGGAGGCATTGGCCAAGCCGTCCGCAAGCAGTTTGTGCAGGCGGGCTGGCGAGTCTTCGGTACCGATCTCGACGGCCCGGCCCTGGCGGCGCTGCAGGCCGCAGGTGGGCTCGCCGGCCACCACGCGGCAGACCTGCGCCAGGCGAGTGCCAGCCGGGAGGTGGTCGCCAGCGCCCTGGACCGCCTCGGCCGCCTCGACGCCCTGATCAACTGCGCCGGCGTCTGGCGCGAAGGCCCGGCGGAGACCTTCAGCGAGGAAGATTTCGACCTGGTACTGGACGTCAATCTTAAGGCCAGCTTCTTTCTCTGTGCGGCGGCCATCCCCGCCTTGCGCGACACCCGCGGCGCCATCGTCAACCTGAGCAGCGACGCCGGTCGCCAGGGCAATCGCAACGCGGCCGTCTACTGCGCCAGCAAGGGCGCGGTCACCCTCATGACCAAGGCCCTGGCGCTGGATCTGGCACCCAGCGGGGTGCGCTGCAACAGCATCTCGCCCGGCGATGTGGCGACGCCCATGCTGACCTTCCAGGCCGAGCGCTATGGCCAGGGCGATCCCGCCGGCTACCTACAGGAGTTGCTGGAGAAATATCCGCAGGGCGCGGAGGCGCGCTTCATCCAGCCCGAGGAAGTCGCCGAGCTGGCCTTTTTCCTGTGCCAGCCGGCCGTCCGTTCCATCACCGGCGCTGACCTGGCCATCGATTGCGGTATATCGGCCGGCCACTGAGCCCAGGCGATCCGCCCACCACCCGAGAGGATTCCGACATGACCCCCAGTGGCATCAGCGAAGCAGCCGTGCAGCAGTTCGTCGCCCGCGAACGCGCGCGCTTCCTGGAGCGCAACCCCCAGTCCCTCGCCCTGGCCGAGCGCGCCCGGCATTCGCTGTTCGGTGGCGTGCCGATGCACTGGATGAGCGACTGGTCGATGCCCTGTGCGCTCTTCGTCAGCCATGCCCAGGGCGCGCGCTTCTCCGATGTCGATGGGCACGAGTACGTCGATTTCTGCCTGGGCGATACCGGCAGCATGTTCGGCCATTCGCCAGCGCCCATCTCCTGGGCGCTGGTCGAACAGAGCGTCCGCGGTCTCACCACCATGTTGCCGGGCGAGGATGCGATCGTCGCCGGCGAATTGCTCGCCGAGCGCTTCGGCCTGCCGTTCTGGCAGGTGGCGACCACCGCCACCGATGCCAACCGCTACGTCATCCGCTGGGCGCGCGCCATCACCAACCGCAAGATGCTGCTGGTGTTCGATGGCTGCTACCACGGCACCGTCGACGAGGTGATGGTGCGCCATCAGGACGGGCGCACCGTGCACCGGGGCGGCCTGATCGGCGAGGCGCGCAACCTCGCCGAGACCTGCCGGGCCATTCCCTTCAACGATGTCGCGGCGCTGGAGGCGGCGCTGGCCCAGGGGGACGTCGCCGCCATCCTCTGCGAACCGGCCATGACCAACATCGGCATGGTGCTCCCGGCGCCCGGCTTCCTGGAGCAGGTGCGCGCGCTGAGCCGCCAGTACGGCAGCCTGCTGATCATCGACGAAACCCATACCCTGTCCACCGGCCCGGGCGGTTGCACCCGTGCCTGGAATCTGCAGCCGGACTTCATCACCTTCGGCAAGCCCATCGCCGGTGGGGTGCCCTGTTCGGCCTATGGCTGCACCCATGAAATGGCCCAGGCGATGCGCCTGGCGCAGCAGCATGCCAGCGAGACCAGTCCCGGCCATGGTCATAGCGGCATGGGCACCACCCTGTCGGCCAACGCCCTGGCCATGCGCTGCCTGCGGGTGAGCCTGGAAGAGGTGATGACGCCGGCCGCCTACGCGCGGATGCTGCCCATGGCCGCGCGCCTGGCCGCCGGCCTGCGTGAGGTGATCGCCCGGCATGATCTCGCCTGGTCGGTCACCGAGCTGGGCGCCCGTTGCGAATTCCAGTTCTGCGCCGTGCCGCCCCGCACCGGCGCCGAGGCCGAGGCGGCCTTCCACGATAGCCTACAGCAGGCGCTGCACCTCTATCTGATCAACCGCGGCATCCTCATCACTCCCTTCCACAACATGACCCTGTGCTGCCCGGATACCCAGGCGGCGGATGTCGACCGGCTGCTGGCCACCCTCGACGAGGCGCTCACTGCGCTGCTGGCGTTGCCGGGCGCCCGGGAGCGTCAGCCATGAGATTCGCCGAGCCCCAGGAGGCCCGGGATTTCCTCGCCGCCCATCCCGAGGTCCGCAGCATCGAACTGCAGCTGATCGACGCCAACGGCGTCCCCCGCGGCAAGCTGCTGCATCGCGAGGAACTCCTGGCGATCTACGAGCAAGGCCGACCGCTGCCCAGCTCCATCCTGGCGCTGACCCTCCAGGGCGAGGACGTGGAAGCCACCGGCCTGGTCTGGGAGGTGGCCGATGTCGACTGCTGGACCTATCCGTTGCCGGGCAGCCTGACGCTACAACCCTGGCGCAGCACCCCCACCGGCCAGGTGCAGGTCAGCATGCACCCGACCCAGGGCCTGCCGGCGACGCCCGCCGATCCACGCCATGCGCTGGTGCGGGTGATCGAACACCTCCAGGCCGACGGCTACCAGCCGGTGATGGCGGTGGAACTGGAGTTCTACCTGCTCGACCGCGAGCGTGACGCCCAGGGCCGTCCGCAACCGGCGCTGCAGATGAATGGCACCCGTCCTGGCGCACCCCAGGTCTATGGCGTCCAGGAGCTGGAGCAGCTGCAGCCCTTCCTCGACGACCTTTATGCCGCCTGCGAAGTGCAGGGCCTGCCGGTGCGTACCGCCATCTCCGAGTACGCCCCCGGCCAGCTCGAGCTGACCCTGTTGCATCGCCTGGATGCGCTGCAAGCCATCGACGAGGGGGTGCGCTACAAGCGGCTGGTCAAGGGCGTGGCCAATCGGCACGGGCTGCAGGCCTGCTTCATGGCCAAGCCCTTCGGTAACCAGGCCGGCAGCGGCCTGCACCTGCACCTCAGCCTGGCCGATGCCACGGGCCACAACCTGTTCGCCAGCGCCGACCCGCAGGGCACGCCGCTGCTGCGCCACGCCATCGGCGGCATGCTCCACCGACTGCTGGATGCCCTGGCGATCTTCTGTCCCAACGCCAATTCCTACCGGCGCTTCCAGGCCAACAGCTATGCGCCCCTGGCCAAGAGCTGGGGAGTCAACAACCGCAGCGTCTCCCTGCGCGTACCCGGCGGTCCGGCCAGCAGCCGGCATATCGAGCACCGTATCTGCGGTGCCGACGCCAATCCCTATCTAGCCGCCGCTGCCATCCTGGCGGCCGCCCACGAAGGTATCCGTGAGCAGCGCGATCCCGGTCCCGCCACGGTCGGCAACGGCTACGAACAGGCTACCGAGTGGCTGCCCACCGACTGGCTCACCGCGCTGCAGGCGCTGGATCGCTCACCCTGGATCCGTGAGGCCCTGGGCGAGCGCTTCATCGAGGTGTACCTCGCCATCAAGCGCGCGGAATACCGGCAGTTCATGGCCGAGGTGGGGGAGCAGGACTGGCGGTGGTATCTGAGCCATGCCTAATGGCTAGGGCTGACCCTGGGTGGTGAGCACGTTGCCTGCAGTGGGGGAGAGGCCGGCTTTTTCAGGCATGGCCGCCAGGAGCGCCGTCCTGCCAGGGCTTAGGCTCCAGCAGCCGATAGGCTATTGCTTGCTGGGCGTGATCCGGCGCTCGCGGGCCGGATCACGTGTCACGGACTGGCGCTGCGCTACTTGAAGCGCGCTGCGTAGCCGGTCAGGTTATCTGGAGTGATCAGCTCGTAAGGCACCCAGACATTGGCCTGGACCGGCTCCTTGCGAATCATTTTGAGTGCGGACTGGACGGCCTGCACCGCCTGACCTCGCGGATCCTGAAAAACCGATGCCGCGAGCAGGCCGCGCTTGATCGCCGCCTGGCCATCCGGGAGGCCGTCCACACCCACTACGGGCACCTCTCCCTTGCCCGCCTGCCGCAGCGCCATAGCCGCGCCGATGGCCATTTCGTCGTTGTTAGCTACGATGGCGTCGAAGGGCGTCCCCGCAGTCAGCCAGTTGCTGGTCAGGTCCATCCCCTTGCTGCGGTCCCAGTCGGCGTTCTGCTGGGCCACCACCTTGATCTGCGGAAACGCCTTGAGCGCCTCCTTCACGCCTTCGGTACGGCCGCGGGTGGCATTCTGGGTAAGCTCCCCCATGATCAGGACGATGTTGCCCTGGCCATTGAGTCGCTTGGCGATGAATTCCCCTTGTAGCTGGCCTGCCTGGAGGTCATCGGAAGCCACGGCGACCACTCCGGCAGGAATCTTGGGATCGTCGGGGCGTCGATTCACGTACACCAGTGGAATCCTGGCCGCGGTGGCGGCGCGGGTGATGTTGACGGTCGCCGCGGTATCCACCGGCAGGACGATCACGGCATCCACCTTCTGCGCCAGGAAGTTCTGCACCTGGTTGAGCTGGCGGACCACATCGCCCTGGGCGTCCTCGAATTGCAGGATGACCTGCTCCACCTTGCCGGCTTCCTCGAGGTTACGGCGGACATAGGTCATGAAGTTATCGTCGACCTTGGCGATGCTGACCCCGATGCGGTAGTCGGCGAGCGCCAGGGGCGTCAAGGCACAGAAGCAGGCGGCGCATAGCAGTTTACGAAGCGTCATGGCGTGTTCCTTTTATTGTTGTGGTATACACCTGGCAGCGGAAAGGCGAGTTCAAAGCGTGAAGGCTGTACGGAAACGCTGAAGGGCGCGCTCGGTATCGCCCTGAGCCGCCCAGCCCTCGAATCCCACCACGCCGCGATAGCCCGACGCAGCCAGTGCCTGGGCGATGGCGGGGTAGTGGATTTCCCCCGTGCCCGGCTCGCAGCGGCCGGGCACATCGGCTACCTGAACCTCGCCGATGGCGGGCCCCGCGCTCCGGATCAATTCGATCAGGTTTCCTTCGCCGATCTGGGCGTGATAGAGGTCTAGATTGAGCCGCAGGTGCGGGCTGGCCACGGCTTCGATCAGGGCTAGGGTATCGGCGGCCCGAGCGAAGGGAACACCCGGATGATCCACCTGGGTATTGAGGTTCTCGAGCAGGAAGACCTTGCCGGCGGCGGCACCCAGGCAAGCGATTTCGGCCAGGGTGTCTCGCGCGGCCAGCCAGTGGGCTCCGGTCACCTCGTTCAGCGGCCTGAGCGGCAGCCCGCGGTCGTCCAGGCCAGTACCGTGCAGGTTCAGCGCCGGGCAGCCCAGGCGCTCGGCAACGGCCAGAGACCGCTCGGCGCTGGCCAGTAACGCCGAGCGTCCTGCGGCGCTGACCAGGTCCCCGCATACATAGCCGGTCATGGACGTGAAGCGGGCTCCGGTAGCGGCCAGGGCCTCAATGTCATGGCGGGTCCAATCCCAGATTTCCACGGCGAAGCCCCGGGCGTGCAGGCGACGCACCCGCTCGACGAAGGGCAGATCGAGGAAGACCATCTCGGCGCTGACCGCCAGGACGAAAGGGGCGGCATGGGTCATGGCTTCACACCTCGCCCTTCGACGGCGACCGGCTGGCCAGACTTGACCGACTCGATGGCAGCCAGGGCTATGGCCAGGGCGGCCCGGGCATCTGCTGCACCGACCGGCACTGGCGTACCGCCGCGAACGGCATCGACGAAGGCGCGAAGTTCGTCCAGATAGGCATCGCGCAGCAATTCCGTATCCGCACGCTGGGTGGTCTGGCTGATGCCCTCGGCGCCATAGCAGACCAGTTCGCTGGTGCGCACGTCACCGGCGGTGAGCATGCCGGCACTGCCGAATACCTCGCCACGCACGTCGTAACCGTACACCGCTTGGAAATTGGCCTCGGCGGTGGCGATGGCGCCATTGTCGTAGCGGATGGTCACCACGGCGGTATCAAGCAGGCCCTGATCACGGAAATCGGGGCGCACCAGGGCGTCCGCCACCGCGTAGACCTGGATGGCCCGCGCGCCCGGATTTAAGAAGTTGAGGGTGTCGAAATCGTGGATCAAGGTTTCGAGAAAAATGGTCCAGGGTTTCACCGCTGCCGGATTCTGGAGCGCCGGGTCGCGGGTCAAGGAGCGAAGCAGTTGCGGTGCCCCGATGCGCCCAGCGGCAATCATGGCTTGCGCGGTGCGAAAGCTGGTAGCGAAGCGTCGATTGAAACCCACCTGCAAGGCGACACCGGCTTCGCCACAGGCGGCGATAGCACGGTCGGCTTCTTCCAGGGTCACGGCCATGGGCTTTTCGCAAAACACCGGCTTGCCGGCCCGCGCCGCCGCGACGACCAGTTCGGCATGACTGCGGGCCGGGGCGACGATGACTACCGCCTCGACGGCAGGATCTTCGATCAGGACGTGGGGGTCGGTATGGACGCGCTCGACTTCCAGCTGCTCGGCAAGGCGGGCCGCGGCGCCAGGCGCAGGATCGGCCAGCGCGACCAGGCGGGCGCCGTGCAAGTGCCGGGCGAGGGCAGTAGCGTGAAAGGTACCCATACGGCCGGCACCGATGAGACCGATGGACAGGGGAGGCATGGATTGCGGCATGGCAGACGTCCTGTTGTGATTGTTCTGAATGGGGCCAGCAGCCCTGAAGCCCCT